>DASQJO010000421.1:0-3945 GCA_035630955.1 Kineosporiaceae bacterium | reverse complement strand
CTGCCCGCTCGCGGACCTGTGCCGCTGGCGCCTCGACGGCTCCCCCGATCACGCCGGGCCGCCCCGCCGGGGCCAGACGTACGACGGCACCGACCGGAAGGTCCGCGGCCTGCTGCTCGCCGCCCTGCGCGCCTCCGACGGCCCCATCCCCGTGCAGCATCTCGTGGACGCCGCGCCCGACGGCGTGCTCCGCGACCCGCACCAGCGCGACCGCGCACTCGACGGCCTCGTGGCCGACGGGCTCGTCGAGCCGCTCGACGACGGGCTGTTCCGCCTACCCGCGAGTGCGGCGAGCGCGTAGGCTGTCCCGCCCATGTCCGCCCTCGCCCCGCTCGCCGCACTGACGGGGGCGGGGTTCCGGAGGTACACGGCCTACCGCGCCGCCATGATCGGCGGGGCGTTCACGAACGCCGTCTTCGGCCTGCTGCGCGCCAGCGTCCTCGTGGCGACCCTCCGCTCGCGCGGCGGTCCCGTCGGCGGGTACGACCAGAGCACCGCCGTCACCTTCGCGTGGGTCACCCAGGCGCTCATCGCGGTGGTCGAGATGTTCACGTGGAACGAGATCGCCCAGCGCGTCCGGACCGGGGACATCGCCGTCGACCTCTCACGTCCGATCGACCCGCAGCTGGCCTGGGCCGCCGCCGACCTCGGCCGGGCGGCGGCCGTCGTCCTGCCGCGCGCGGCGCCGATCCTCCTCGTCGGCGCGGCGACGACGGGGTTGGCGCTGCCGACGGCCGCCACTCCATACCTTCTCGGCGCGGTCTCGGTCACGCTGGCGACGCTGCTGTCGTTCGCGTGCCGCTGGGCGGTCAACCTCGTCGCGTTCTGGATCGTCGAGATCCGCGGCGTCCTCGGCTTCTACGTGTCGGTGAGCACCACGCTGAGCGGGCTCGTCCTGCCCGTCACCTGGTTCCCGCCCTGGCTGTCGGCGCTCGCGAGGGCGACGCCGTTCCCCGCCATGGTGCAGGTCCCCGCCGACGTCCTCATCGGCCGGGTCACCGGCGCCGCCGCGCTCCAGGCACTCGGTGTGCAGGCGCTGTGGCTGATCGCGGCCCTGGCGCTCGGGCGGTTCGTGCTCGCGCGCGGGCGCCGGCGGCTGGTGGTGCAGGGTGGTTGAGCAGGCACGCCGGCAGCGCGAGGGCACGCCGCCGTCGACGGCAGCGGCGTACCGCACGGTGCTCGCCTCCCGGCTCCGCGCCCAGCTGCAGTACCCGGTCTCGTTCGGGTTCGACGTCGTGCAGGCCGCGCTCGGCTTCCTGTTCGGGCTCGTCGAGGTCTTGGGGATCTTCCACAACGTCCCGGTGCTCGCCGACCTCGACGTGCGCGCGGCACTGCTCGTGTACGGGCTGGCCGCGGCCGGGTTCGGCCTGGCGAACGCGGTGACCGGGCAGCTCGACACGATCCCCACCTACATCCGCACCGGGACCCTCGAGACGATGCTCGTGCGTCCCCAGCCGGTGCTCGCCCAGATCCTCACCAGCGACGTCACGCTGCGCCGGATCGGGGCCTCGCTTGTCGGCGCCGGCACGCTGGCCGTCGCGCTGCCGCTCAACCACGTCGCCTGGACGCCGGCGAAGGTGGCGCTCGTCGTCGTCACGCCGCTGGTGGGCGGTCTGCTGTTCGCGGCGCTGTTCCTCGCGGCCGGGGCCCTGCAGTTCTGGCTCGTCGACGCGGCGGAGGTGACGAGCGCGTTCGTCTACGGCGGCAACTACGCCGCCGCTTACTCCGCGGGCGTCTTCCCGCTGCCGCTGCGCCTGTTCGTCGTCTTCGCGGTCCCGGTCTCGTTCGCGGCCTACCTACCGGCGGCGGCGATCCTCGGCCTGCCCGGGCCGCCCGGGGCGCCCGGCCCGCTCGGCTGGGCGGCGCCCGCGGTGGCACTCCTCGTGTGGTTCGCGGCGATGCGGCTCTGGGCGCTCGGACTGCGGCACTACACCGGAGCCGGCGGATGACGGTGATCGAGGCGGTGCACCTCACGCGCTCCTTCGAGCGGCGCGCCGGGCGGCTGCGCCGGAGCCGGACGACGGTGCGCGCCGTCGACGACGTCAGCTTCGCCGTCGAGCGCGGCGAGACCATCGGGTACATCGGTGCCAACGGCGCCGGCAAGTCGACGACGATCAAGATGACCACCGGCATCCTGGTGCCGACGGGGGGCAGCGTCCGAACGTTCGGGCTGGACCCCGTCCCCGCCCGGACGGCCGTCGCCCGCCGCCTGGGTGTCGTGTTCGGGCAGCGCTCCCAGCTGTGGTGGGACCTGCCGCTGCGCGAGTCGCTCCGGCTGCTCGCCGCCATCCACCGGCTGCCCGCCGAGCGGTGGCGACCCCGGGAGACCGAGCTCGTCGAGCGGCTCGAGCTCGCCGACTTCCTCGGCAGGCCGGTGCGCCAGCTCAGCCTCGGCCAGCGCATGCGCGGCGAGGTCGCCGCCGCGCTCCTGCACGAGCCCGAGCTCGTCGTCCTCGACGAGCCCACGGTCGGGCTCGACGTCCTCAGCAAGGAGCGACTGCGCACGTTCCTGCGGGAGGACGTCGCCGCGCGCGGGGCCACCCTGCTGCTGGCCACGCACGACATGGACGACGTCCGACGGCTGTGCGAGCGGCTGCTCGTGGTGGATCGCGGCCGGCTCGTCTACGACGGCGACATCCCGGGCCTGGTCGCCCGGGTCGGCGCCCGGCGGGTGCTCGTCGTCGACCTCGAACAGCCGCTGCCCCCGCTGACCGACGTCCCGGACGCCGAACTCGTCGCCGTCGAGGGGGACGGCGTCCGCCAGCGCCTCGCGTTCTCGCCCGAGCGGACGACGGCCGCCGCCGTCCTCGCCGCGGTCGCCGGCCGCGCCCCCGTCCGCGACCTGTCCGTCGAGGAGCCCGACATCGAGGACGTCGTCCGCCGTCTCTACCTCGCGTCCGGGCGTTGACCGAACATCCGCCGGGCCGCGAGTTCCCACGGCCCGCCCCGGTAGTGCCACAGCTCGAGGCCCTCCGCGCGCGCCTCGAAGGGGACGAACGACGCCGACAGCCGCGCATGCAACGCGGCTGCGGCGGCCGGCGTGACCTTGTTCTGCACCGTGACGTGCGGGCGCCACGGCTGCCGGTCCTGCGGGGTCAGCGCGTCGCCGAACGCGTCGGCCAGGGCCGCCCGCAGCGGCTCGACGCCGGGGGCGTCGAGCGTGAACGCCACGCCGCGGCCGAGCGACCGCACACCGGTCACGGCGACGGCCGACGGGTCAGGGGCGGTCTCGCGCAGCACCTCGTCGACGACGCCGTCCGCGTCGTGCGGCAGGGCGTGGAACAGCGTGACATGCGCGCCCACGACGAGCCGCTCGGGCGGGAAGTGCGCGCGACGGAGCCCGTCGAACCACGCCTGCGACGCCTCGTCGAGCAGGACCGTGAGGATCACAGCTCGCGCAGCATGCGCGTGTTCCCCAGCGTGTTCGGCTTCACCCGCGCGAGGTCGAGGAACTCCGCCACGCCCTCGTCCATCGAGCGCAGCAGCTGGGCGTAGACCTCCGGCGCCACCGGCGTCCCGTCCACCGCCCGGAACCCGTGCCGGGAGAAGAACTCGACCTCGAAGGTCAGGCAGAAGAGCCGGCGGACGCCGAGCTCGACGGCCTGGTCGGTCAGCGCGGCGAGGATCCGGGAGCCGACGCCGTGCCCGCGCCACGCCGGGTCGACGGCGAGCGTGCGGACCTCCGCCAGGTCCTCCCACATGACGTGCAGCGCCCCGCACCCCGCGAGGACGCCGTCGACCTCCGCGACGTGGAACTCCTGGACGTCCTCGTAGAGCGTCACGCGCTCCTTGGCGAGCAGGATGCGGTCGGCGGCGTAGCGCTCGACCAGCTCGGCGATCGTCCGGACGTCCGCGGTGCGCGCCCGCCGGACCACCACTCCCCCGACCGTCCGCTGCTGGGCCTGCGTCGAATGCACCCGCCGATCCTCCCATCGCGGAACCGCC
>DASQJO010000420.1:0-15395 GCA_035630955.1 Kineosporiaceae bacterium | reverse complement strand
GAAGATCACCTTGTTCGCGTGGTCGACCCGCAGCTCCGGGTGGGCCGCCTCCACGCCGCGAAGGGCATCGCTGACGACGTCGGCCGGGTCGTTGACGAACTTCTTCATGACAGCTCCTCGTCGGGCTCGTCAGACGGTGGCGGGGGAGTCGGTGGCCTGTGCCGGCACGGGCGCGGAGTCCGTGGAGGGGGCGGCGCTCTCCTCAGGATCCGGCGTGACGGCGGCGTAGGCCAGGGCCGCGAGAGCTCCCGCAAGGAACTCGGCGACCAGGTAGACCGGGAGCTGGTTCCAGCTGACGGCACCGCCGGCGACCTGCTGGACCAGCATCGGGCCGAAGGTGCGGGCGGGGTTGATCGACGCGCCCGTGGCGGGTGCGACGGGGATGATAGCGGCGAACACGACCAGGCCGATCGCGACGCCGGCGAACCCGGGCGAGGCCTTGCGGTGCACGACGCCGAAGATCGTGAACACCAGGATGAACGTGCCGACGAACTCGGCGGCGAGGGCTCGCCAGACCCCGACGCCCGGCCCGTAGGTGGCGACACCGAGGCCGACGTCCACCGCCTGGTGACCGAGGACGGCGATGATGGCGGTCGCGCCGATGACCGCGCCGACGCACTGGGCGGCGATGTATGCCGGGACCCGGGACCACGGGAACTTGCCCACGACGGCGAAGCCCAAGGTCACGGCGGGATTGATGTGGTTGCCCGAGACGTGCCCGAGCGCGTAGACGGTGGCGACGACGATGGTGGCGAAGGCCAGCGAGATCATCCCCAGGTCGGCCATGGTGAAGGGGGCCTTCCCGTTGACGATGAGCGTGGCGGGCACCGAGCCGACCCCGACGAACACGAGGAACGCGGTGCCGATCGTCTCTGCGGCAAGCTTCTGGATCAGGCGCGGTTCGTCCAACGGAGGCCTCCTCAGCTCCGAATGCCGTTCGGCATTGTCGAATGCACTGCGAAGGTACAATGATGTGACCCAGGGCACAAGAGTTCGGCAGGGATCTCTTCGGGAGGAGGACCGGTGATCCAGTCCGTCGACCGCGCCGTGCGGATCCTCGTCGCCCTCCAGGGCGCCCGGACCATGAGCCTCGGGGAGATCGCAGGCGCCCTCGACCTGCCGCCGTCGACCGTGCACGGGATCGTCCGCACACTGGTCGCGCACGGGATGGTGACGCAGGAGAGCGACACCGGCCGCTACCGCCTCGGGCCTGCGACGTTGCGGCTGGGCAACGTCTACCTCGACACCCTCGAGCTGCGCACCCGGGTCGCGGCCTGGGCCGAGGACCTCGCCCGGCGCACGGGGTGCGCCGTCCGCACCGGGGTCCTGCTGCTGGCGGACGTCCTGGTCGTGCACCACGAGCCGCGGCCGGACGGCACGCGGCAGATGCCGGAGGTGGGCATCGAGATCCCCGCGCACGCGTCGGCCCTGGGCAAGGCCCTGCTCGCGTTCACCCCGGACGCGGAGGACGCCGTCCTCTCCGACCCGCGGGTGCGCCGGAGCATGACCGGCGAGACGGTGACGGACCCAGCCGCGCTGCGGGCGCAGCTGCGGAGGGTCCGCGAGACAGGCCTCGCCGAGGAGGTCGAGGAGGCGGTCCTGGGGGAGTGTGCCGTCGCGGCCGTGCTCGGCGGGACGAACGGCGAGGTGGTCGGTGCCGTCGGGCTCGTCGTGCCGACGACGGAATGGCCGCTGCCGGCCTCGTCCGTCGACGCCCTGCGTGCGGCGGCGCGCGCGGTGTCCCGCGAGCTGGGCGCGACCGTCTGGCCGCCGCCGGCGCCCACGTCGCTCGACGCATCCGCATAGTTGCCGCCCTGCACGTGTCCGCCCACGGGTCAAGGGCCGACACGCCCGCCGTTCGTCGGTGACCGGCTCCGCAGTGTCGCTGATCCCTGCTCATCCGCCTGACCGCACGCGCACGAGCTCCTGAGACTGGCGTCCACGAACCGGCCGTGGACGCGTGCGCACAGGAGGGACAGGGCGATGTCCGAGCAGACCGTCAGTTCCGGGGACGACGCCGTCCAGGTCCGGCAGCAGCGTCGGGCCGAGCTCCTGCTGCAGCGCCAGCACGCCGCGGAGCTGCGCCGCCGTCGCGGCTACGCGCTGCGGCTCCCCGCGTCGCAGCCGCTCGTCCGCGTGGGCCCCGGCCGGCCGCGTCTCGGCTGACCGTCGTCGAGCGGGCGCGCTCCTGACGCGACCCTGGTGCGAGGGCGGCTCCGGTGCTGGGATGGAGTCCCGGACCCAGCCGCGCATCGCGGCACCTCCATCGCCAGGGAGGACGTCATGAAGGCCAAGGTCGGTGACACGGTCGTCACGGAGGGCGCGCACGTCGATTCACCTCGGCGCCGCGGTGAGGTGGTCGGGGTGTCAGGCCCGGACGGCGAGCCGCCGTACCGGGTCCGGTGGAGCGACGGCCACGAGTCGCTGTGGTTCCCGGGCTCGGACTCCCGGGTGCTGTCGGACGACGAGGCGTCGACCTCGCGCTGACGGCATCACGGATGGGGCCACGGGTTGGGCCTGCACCCGTCGAGCCCGTAGGTCTGCTGCTGCATGATTGGGGCCAGTGCGCCCTTGCGCGGGCACCGCTCGTGCGGGTGCCCCAGGAGGTGCCCGACCTCGTGGTTGACGACGTACTGCCGGTACAGCGTCCGCATGTGCGCGAACTCGCGGGTGGCGGCGACCCAGCGGGACAGGGTCAGGACGGCGCGTCCGTCGCGGCCGCACGAGGCCTGCCCCTTGGTCTCGAGCGGTCGGCAGAGCCTGGCGTTGGTCGAGGGACTGGCGAGGACCACGCGGAAGTCCTCGTCGCCGCCGTCCGTCCTCGCGAACGTGAGCCGGCCGCCCGCACCCCATCCGCGAGGGTCGTTGAGCGTCGTCATCACGAACCGGGCGAACCGCTGCGCGTCGACCGGCAGGCCGCGTTCGACCTCGACCTTCACGCGCAGCACCATGCCGCGGCCCGGCGCGCGGACCCGGCCGGGGACGACGACGAGCTTCCCGGTGCCACGGTTCCGGACGGTCGTGCCCAGCAGGCCGGCGTCCACGTCCTCCGCGCTCAGCGCCGCGGCCGCGACGACCGGCCGCGGTGAGGCGCTCGGCGAGGGTGAGGCGGTCGGCGACGGCGAGGGGAGCGGGGGTGCGAGCCCGACGGAGCCCGGCCCGGCGGCGGAAGACCTACCGACGTCCCGGTCGAGGGCGACGCTGAGGGCGACGGGGGCGCCGAGAGCGACGACGGCCGCCGCGCCGAGCAGCCAGCCGGCTTTGGCGAGGACGCCCACGTTCCTCCTCCCGGCCCCGAGCGGACGTCCGGCCCGTCGCCGGACGCACTGCGGACCCCATCACGCGACGGCCGCCCGCACAAGGCGGCGCCCGGCCGATGAGAAGACCGGGGGAGCTGCGTCACCAGCTTCGACGAGATCGCCCGAGCGAGGACGAGGACACACCATGGACTCCACCCAGCAGGTAGCGCCGCGGGACACCCGCTACGTCGACGTGAACGGCGTCCACATGTACGTCGAGCAGTACGGGCAGGGCACACCCCTGGTGCTGCTGCACGGCGGCATGCTGACGATCGACCTCAACTTCGCGTCCCTCATCCCGACCCTCGCCACCCGGCACACCGTGATCGGTGTGGAGCTCCAGGGGCACGGACGTACGGCCGACACCGGTCGCCCGATCACGCCGGCCGCGCTGGCGAGCGACGTCGTGGGCATGCTCGACGAGCTCGGTCTGGAGAGCGCCCACCTCTTCGGCCACAGCATGGGAGCGGCGACGGCGCTGGAGCTCGCGGTCAACCATCCGGCGCGGGTACGCCGCGTCGTGGCCGCGTCGGCCAGCGTGCGCCCGGACGGGATGCACGAGGACCTGACGGATCCGGCCAAGATGGCGACGTCGTCGAGGATGCCGACACCGCAGGACTTCGCCGACTTCGCCGAGGCCTATGCACGGCTGTCGCCGCATCCCGAGCACTTCGAGGAGTTCCTGGGGACGCTGTCCAGATCCACCGCCGACGTTCAGGGGTGGTCGGACGAGCAGCTCGCCGGCATCGGCGCTCCCGTGCTGTTCGTCATCGGTGACCGCGACTTCACGACGGTCGAGCACGCCGGGCTCATGCTGCAGCTCGTCCCGGGGTCCCAGCTGGCCGTGCTGCCCGACACGACGCACATGCAGGTCACCCGGCGTGCCGACCTCCTCCTGCCGATGCTGGCGCGGTTCCTCGACTGATTCCCGCGTCTGCCCGCTCGCGGCGCTCCACGCCGGCGTCACACCTCCTCGGGTTCGAAGACCCGCGACGGAGAGACGAGTTCCTCCTGGGCCGCGACGAGGAGGATCTCGCGGGAGCCCGCGGCCTCCGTCGCCGTCAGCAGCCCGTGCACCGACGAGACCGCGGCCGCCAGCGCCTCGGCCGCGGACTGGGTGCGCAGCCAGTGCACGAAGAACAGCGCGGCGACCGCGTCTCCGGCGCCGTTCACGGAGAGGCCGAGCTTCGGCGTCCGGACCCGCCAGTGCCGGCCGCCCTCGCTGGCGAGGACGTCGACGGCGTCGGGTGGGGTGTCGGCGGCGTCCAGCGACGTCGTCAGCACGACCCGCGGGCCGAGCGCCTGCACGGCCCCGACCGCGTCGCGCACGGACGCGAGCGACGAGGTGCGCCGCCCCGACAGCGCGTCGAGCTCGAAGTGGTTGGGCGTCACGATGTCGGCGGCCGGCACCGCGTGGTCGCGCATGAACTCGGGGATGCCCGGCCGCACGAAGACCCCGCGGCCGACGTCCCCGATCACCGGGTCGCAGCAGTACAGCGCCTCGGGGTTGGCCTCGCGCACCCGGCGCAGCGCGCCGAGCACGGCGTGGCCGATGTCCGCCGAGCCGAGGTAGCCCGACAGCACGCCGTCGCACTGCGGCAGCACGCCCCGCTCCGCGATGCCCTCCACGACCTCGTCGACCGCCTGGCCGTCGAAGACCCGGCCCCGCCAGGCGCCGTAGCCCGTGTGGTTCGAGAACTGCACGGTGTGCACGGGCCACACCTCGACGCCGAGGCGCTGCATGGCGAAGACCGCGGAGGCGTTGCCCACGTGCCCGTACGCGACGTGGGACTGGATCGAGAGGACGTCCACCCGCGACAGCCTGCCGTGCTAGCCACCGCCGGGCATGAGCAGCTGCCGCAGCGCCCTGCCGGATGCGAGGTCGTCCAGGGCGGCCGCGGCGTCGTCGAGCGGACGCCGGGCGCTGACCATCGACTCGAGATCGAGCGACCCGTCCAGCACGAGGTCGACGAGGGCCGGGATGTCGCGCTGCGGGTCGATCGAGCCGTAGTTCGAGCCGAGGATGCGCTGGTCCGCCTCGGCGAGTGCGAGCGGGTCGAAGCGGGCCGTGCTCCCGGCCGGCGGCAGGCCGACCAGGACGGCGGCTCCGCCCAGGCCCAGCGACGCGATGGCCTGCTCGATGGTCCCGATCGTGCCGATCGCATCGAACACGAAGTCCAGGCCCTCGGGCACCAGTGCGCGCAGCCGCGCGGGGAGGTCGCCGTCCGACGCGTCGAGCACCTCGGTCGCTCCGAGCCGGCGGGCCAGCTCGAGCTTGGCCGGGACGACGTCCACGGCCACGATGCGCCCGGCGCCGGCGAGCCGGGCGCCCTGGACGACGGACAGCCCGACGCCGCCGCAGCCGATGACCGCGACGGTCGCACCCGCCGGCACTCCCGCGGTGTTGCGGACGGCGCCGACGCCGGTCGCCACGGCGCAGCCGACCAGCGCGAGGAGGTCGAGCGGCGCGTCACGGCGCACCTTGACGGCGCCGCTGGCCGGGACGACGGCCCGCTCGGCGAACGACGACACCCCGAGGTAGTGGTGCGCAGGCGCGCCGTCGATCGTCAGCCGGCTGGTGCCGTCGAGCAGGACGCCGTCCGGCGCCACGACCTGCGCGAAGCGCTCGCACCGGGCGGGGCGGCCGTCGCGGCAGTACCGGCAGTCGCCGCAGCTCGGGACCCACGAGAGGACGACGTGGTCGCCCACCTCCAGCCCCTGGACGCCGTCCCCGACGGCGGTCACGACGCCGGAGCCCTCGTGCCCGAGGACGAGCGGCGTGGGCAGCGGCCACTCGCCCCGGACGACGTGCAGGTCGGAGTGGCACACGCCGGCGGCGGTGACGGCGACCTCGACCTCGCCGGCGCGGGGCGGCGCGAGGTCCACCTCGCGCACCTCGATGGGCGCCCCGGCACCGCTGAACACCGCCGCCCGCATCGCGCCTCCTGTTCGGTGCCCGGTGCGCCCGCGAACGCGCCGTCGTTCGTCAATCGTCGGGCTCGGGGTGCCCCGGACCGGCGTGTCGCCGACCGATGACGAACGACGGTACGTCACGAGGGGCGGTGCGTCCGGCCGCGAGCGGGCCGCCGTGCCCGTAACGTGGCGCGGCGTGAAGCTGCATGAGGACGAGGTGCGGATCCCCTCACCGGACGGCGACATCCGGGCGATCACGATCGGCCCGGTCGGAGGCGGCCGGCGACCGGCGCTCCTGCTCTACAGCGACATCTTCCAGCTCACGGAGTCGACGCTCCGGACGGCCCGGCGGCTGGCGTCGCACGGCTTCCTCGTCTGTGCTCCGGAGATCTACCCGCACGGCGACCTCGCCGGCGTCGCCCTGGAGTTCGACGACGCCGGGAAGCAGGCCGGCCTCGCCGGGGCGGAGTCCATGACGACCGCGCAGTTCGACGCCGACCGCGTCGCCGTGATCGACCACCTGCAGGGCCGCGACGACGTCTCCGACATCTACGTCACCGGCTTCTGCCTCGGCGGGCACCTCGCCTTCCGCGCCGCCTTCGACGCCCGGGTCGGGGCCACCGTGTGCTTCTACCCGACCGGTCTGCAGGACGGCCATCTGGGCGGGGACGACGCCCCCTCGCTCTCCCAGTCGGAACGGATCAAGGGCCGGCTGATGATCGTCTTCGGCTCACAGGATCCGCACGTCCCCCCGGACGCGCGGCTGTACGTGATCTCCGCGCTGTACGCCGCGGGCCTGACGGACGTCGAGCTCCACGTCTACACCGGCGGCGAGCACGCCTTCATGCGCGACGTCGGCCCGCGCCACGATCCGGTGCTCACCGACCTCGCTCTCGACGAGGCGGTCGCCTTCCTGCGCGGGCGGTAACCCTCAAGGCACGGTGCCATCAAGGGACGAGGACGAGCTTGCCTCGCACGTGCCCCGACTGGCTGATCCGGTAGGCCTCCACCGCCCGCTCGAACGGGAACGTCTGGACCTTGACGACGATCTTGTTCTGCGCCAGCAGGTCGGCCAGCTCCGCGAGCGCCTCCGCCGGCCGGCTGTCCGCTCCGCCGCCGGTCATCTGGATGCCGGACTCCGGGGCTCCGAAGTTCGCGATGGTCAGCACCCGCGACGGCTCGCTCACCAGGCCGACGAGTTCCTCGATCGGCGTCCTGCCGGCGACGTCGAAGACGGCGTCCACCTGGCCGCCGGCCGCGGCCCGCACCCGATCACCGACGCCCTCGCCGTAGAGCACCGGCGTCGCGCCGATCTCGCGCAGGTAGTCCTGATTGCCCTCCCCGGCGGAGGCGATCACCCGGATGCCCCGGGCCTGGGCCATCTGCACGGCGATCGCTCCGACGCCGCCCGCGCCGCCGTCGATGAAGAGCGTGTCGCCGGCCTTCACCCCGAGCAGTCGCAAGGCGCGCTCGGACGTCTCCCCGGCGACTCCCGTGGCCGCCGCCACCGCCCAGTCGATTGACGGCGGCTTGACCGCCCAGGCGCTCAGCACCGCCTTCTCCGCCTGCGTGTGGAGGCCACGTCCGAAGACCTCGTCGCCCACCGACACCCCGGACACGCCGTCCCCGACCTCGTCGACGATCCCGGCCGCGTCGTACCCGATGTACCTGGTGCCCTCCAGCGGCTTGCCCCCCGCCCTGGCGCCGCTGAGCGCCTTCCAGTCCGCGGGGTTGACGCTCGCCGCCTTGACGGTGATCCGGACCTCCCCCGGGCCGGCGTGCGGTTCCGGCGCCTCGGCCCACCGCAGGACGTCCGGCGTCCCGTACTTCTCGTACTGCAGTGCACGCATCCCGTCACGCTAGCGGGGACGGGCGACGGAGGCGACGGAGGTGCTGTCAGGATGCGGAAACCGTCGGTCACGGAAGGCTGTGGGGCGATCAGTCGGGTCGGAACGAGGAGGTCCGATGTCGCTGTCGCGTCCGATCGTCGTCGCCGGAGTCGTCGGAGCCCTGCTGGTCTCCGGTGCGGCCGCGCCCGCCTGGGCGAGCGCCCCGGCGACAGCACGTCATCCGGCCGGAGCCGCGCCGGGAGCCCCCGGCGTCGACGAGCAGTACCTGCCCGCGACGAAGTCGGGTGTGGGCACCTCGACGACGACGGCGAGCAAGGTCTGGCTGACAGTGCAGCGCACCGGCGGTCTCGGCGAGGTCTTCTACCCCACGGCCGACGCCCCGGCGTCCCGCACCACGCAGTTCGTCGTCACCGACGGGCACGGCGGCGCGGTGCGCGCCGAGCAGGCCGCCGACGTCCGGACCGCGCTCGTCGACCCCGCGAGCCTGACCTACCGGCAGACGTTCGCCGAGCGGCACGGGCGCTGGCGGCTGACCGCCACGTACGTCACCGACCCCGCGAGGTCCACCGTCCTCGCGGACGTCGCCTTCGCGGCGCGCAAGGGCGGCCGCTACGGCGTCTACGTCGTGCACGATCCGGCGCTCTCGAACTCGCGCGGCAACGACTCCGGGAGCACGGTCGGCTCCACCCTGGTGGCCACCGATCCGGGCACGAAGGACTACCCGGCGGCGGCGAGCGCGCTCGCCGGCTCGCCGCGGTTCGGCGCCATGTCCAACGGATTCCGCGGCACGAGCGACGGCTGGACCGACCTGCTCGCCGACGGCCGGCTCGACGGCCGCTACGCAACCGCGACCGCCGGCAACCTGGTCCAGACCGCCCAGCTGCGGTTCGGCCGGCACGGCCACGCGACCGTCGCCCTCGCCTTCGGCACAGACGCGGCTGCCGCGCTCGCCGCCTCGCGTGCCTCGCTCCACACCGGGTTCGCGAGGGTCGCGCACAGGTACGCCGCCGGATGGCACGCCTATCTCGCACACCTGCGCCGGCCCCCGGCGTCCCTGCGCACGGCGACGGAGCGGCAGCTGTACCGGGTCTCGGCGATGGTGCTGGCCGCGAGCGAGGACAAGACCTACCGCGGCGCCTACGTCGCCTCGCCGAGCTCGCCGTGGGCCTTCGGGCGCGACGACCCGTCCGGGCCCTACCACCTCGTCTGGTCGCGGGACCTCTACCAGATCGCCTCCGCACTGGCGCTGGCCGGCGACACCGCGGGCGCCAACCGCGCGCTCGATTTCCTCTTCGACCGGCAGCAGAAGCCCGACGGGTCGTTCCCGCAGAACTCGCGGGTCACCGGGACGCCGTTCTGGGGCGGGCTCCAGCTCGACGAGGTCGCGCTCCCGATCGTGCTGGCGCACCAGCTCCGCCGGTCCGACGCGGGGACCTGGGCGCACGTGAAGCGGGCCGCCGACTTCCTGCTCTCGTTCTCCCAGGACGGCAACCGCGCTCCCTGGTCGCCGCAGGAGCGCTGGGAGAACCAGTCCGGCTACTCGCCGGCCACGATCGCCGCCGAGATCGCGGGTCTCGTCTGTGCCGCCGAGATCGCCCGCGCCAACGGCGACACGGCGTCCGCCCAGCGGTACCTCGCGACCGCCGACGCCTGGCAGGCGCACGTCAAGGCGTGGACGGTGACGACGACCGGCCCGTACTCCAGCGGCGCCTACTTCCTGCGGCTCACCAAGGACGGGAACCCGAACGCGGGCACGACCTACAACATCGGTGACAGCGGCCCGACGAACGTCGACCAGCGCGCCGTGGTCGACCCCAGCTTCCTCGAGCTCGTCCGCCTCGGGGTACTCCCGGCGCACGACAGGGCGATCGTCAACACTCTCGGCGTGATCGACCGGCAGCTCGGCGTCCGGACCGCCCACGGCCGCTACTGGCACCGGGCCTCGTTCGACGGGTACGGCGAGAAGGTCGACGGGTCGCCGTGGGACTACGGCCTGCCCGACGGGTCCCGGATCACGCGCGGTCGCGCCTGGCCGCTGCTGAACGGCGAGCGCGGCGAGTACGCGATCGCCGCGGGATCCGTCGCGGCGGCCCGCGCGCAGCTGGGCAGGATCGCCGCGGCAGTGGGACCGGGCCTGATGCTGCCCGAGCAGGTCTGGGACCGGCAGCCGCCGGGCGGCACCGACGGCTTCGTCCCCGGGACGCCGACGACCTCGGCCACCCCCCTGGCGTGGACGCACGCCCAGTTCGTCCGGCTGGCCTTCGACAGCGCCGCACGCCGGCTGCTGGAGCAGCCCGCCTCCGTGGCCGCCCGCTACACCCGCGGCTGAGCGCCGGGCCGGGGGTGCGGACGCCGGGAAGCGTCCGCGCCCCCGGCGACCCGGCGCGCGTCGCCGTCGCGGTCGCGTCCCTGCCAAGCTGCGCGGGTGACCCGATACGGCGCCATGTACGGACCGGACTACACCTTCCTCGGCGTCCCCGCCTGCGACCTCGACGACGCGGCCGGCTGGGAGTCCGCCCAGGTCGTCGTGATCGGGGCGCCCTACGACGGCGGGACCTCGCACCGCGCGGGAGCCCGCTTCGGCCCGCGGGCGATCCGCGCCGCGTGCTACCTCGGCTTCGACGGCACCCGTCCGTCGCTGGCGCTGCGCGTCGACGGCCTGCGCGACCTCGGGGTCGTCGACGCCGGTGACGTCGAGATGTTCTCCGGGGACGCCGAACGCTCGCTCGCCGCTCTCGAGTCCGTGGTCGCCCGTGTCGCGGAGGCGGGCAAGGTCCCCGTCGTCCTGGGCGGCGACCACTCGATCGCGCTGCCTGACGTGCAGGGCGTCGCCCGGCGGGTGGGCTGGGGACGCGTCGGCGTCCTGCACTTCGACGCCCATGCCGACACCGGTCACTCCGCCTTCGGCTCACTGATCGGGCACGGGCAGCCGATGCGCCGGCTGATCGAGGGCGGCGCGGTCCGCGGCGACCGGTTCGTGCAGATCGGCCTGCGCGGCTACTGGCCCGAGCCGGAGACGCTGGCCTGGATGGCCGGGCAGCGGATGCGCTCGTTCGAGATGACCGAGATCGGCCGGCGTGGTCTCACCCCGGTGCTCGACGAGGCCTTCGCCCTGGTCACGGACGAGTGCGACGGCGTCTTCCTGTCCGTCGACATCGACGTCGTCGACCCGGGCATGGCGCCCGGCACCGGGACGCCGGAGCCCGGCGGGCTCACGAGCCGCGAGCTGCTGGACGCCGTCCGCCGGATCTGCCTCGAGCTGCCCGTCGCCGGCATCGACGTCGTCGAGGTGTCCCCGGACCACGACCACGCCGACGTCACGGCGTTGCTGGCGAGCCGCGTCGTCCTCGAAGCGCTGAGCGGCATGGCGCGTCGCCGGGCGGTCGAGCGCGGCGACCTGCCGCCGTTCGACCCGTCCCAGCCGCTGCTCGACGGCCGGTGATCGCCCGCCGGGCGGAGGCGATGACGCCGACACGGCGAGTCGCGCGTGTCGCGGCGCCGGATCCTCCGGCGTGGCGATCACGACCGGCGGTCGCTGCCCGCGCCGTACCGCTCGACGAGCTCGGCGCCGATCGCGGCGAGCCGCTCGGTGACCGATTCCGGCCCGAGCACCTCGAGGAGTCCGCCCCAGCCGGCGAGCTGCCGGGCCAGGTCCAGCGGCGTCGGCGCGCTCACCCGCACGCGTGCCCGCCCGTCGTCGGCGGTGCCGTCGTCCCGGCAGTGCCGTCCGAACCGGTCGTGCATGAC
The DNA here is from genome assembly GCA_035630955.1 of Kineosporiaceae bacterium. Taxonomy (GTDB): domain Bacteria; phylum Actinomycetota; class Actinomycetes; order Actinomycetales; family Kineosporiaceae; genus DATKNA01. The sequence goes on along the minus strand of DASQJO010000420.1, from coordinate 3,586 downwards.
GCCGAGGAAGCGGGCCTCGACCAGGACGGCGGCCTCGGTCCGCGCGCGCTTCGCCTCGACCTCCTCGACCACGTCCCGCCAGGTCTCGCCGAGCGGATCGGCGGGCGGCTCCGCAGGCTCACCGGTCGGCTCCGCCTCGACGATGCGGTCCACCCGGAAGGTCCGGCGTCCGCGTTCGGTCCCGGCGACCAGGTACCAGACGTCGTCCTTGTCGACGAGCCCCCACGGATCCACCACGCGCTCCGACCGCCCCTGCCTGTTCGCGTAGACCATCCGGAGGCGTCGCCGCCGGACGACGGCGTGCTGCAGCGTGTCCACGAGAGCGGGCCGTCGGCGTCCGTGCTCGCCCCAGGGCGCGGCGTCGACGACGGTGGCCTGCGCGGCGGCCTCGGCGTCCGCCCGGAAGGTGCGGGGGAGCGCCTGGACGAGCTTGCGCAGGGCCGCGCCGGCCGGGGCGGAGGTCGCGGCGGCCGGGCCGAGGAGGAGGAAGAGGGACTGCGCCTCCGGTGCCGTCAGCCCGGAGAGGTCGGTCCGTGCGCCGCCCACCAGCGACCACCCGCCGCCGCGGCCGCGCTGGGCGTACACCGGGACGCCGGCGGAGGACAGCGCCTCCAGGTCGCGCCGGGCGGTCGCCGTGGACACCTCGAGCTCGGTCGCCAGCTCGGACGCCGTGAGGCGCCCGCGCGACTGCAGCAGCAGCAAGGCTGCGAGGAGGCGATCGGCTCGCACCTGCCAAGTCTGCTTCGAAAAGTGCTCAGAAGGTGAGCACTTCGAGCGGCAGGCTGGAGGAACAGGTCACCCAGAGAGGACACCGGTCATGCTTCGAGGGCTCAGCACGGTCAGCTTCTACGCGCAGGACGTCGACGCCGCCCGGCGGTGGTACGCGGAGCTGCTCGGCGTCGACGCCTACTTCGTGCGCGAGATGGAGGGGACGCCGGTCTACGTGGAGTTCCGGATCGGGGACCACGAGCACGAGCTCGGGATCATCGACAGCAGGTTCGCGCCCGGCGGCGGCTCAGGACGGCCCGGCGGCGCCATCGTGTACTGGCACGTGGACGACGTCCGCGCGGTCGTCGACCGCCTGGTCGACTCCGGCGCCACCGTCTTCGAGGACGTCGTGGCGCGCGGCCCCGGCTTCGTGACCGCGTCCGTCGTCGACCCGTTCGGCAACGTGCTGGGCGTCATGGAGAACGCGCACTACCTCGACACGCTCAGTCGGACAGCCACGCGAGGTCGGTGAGGACTCCCGGCCCCTGGTCGGACAGGCCGGGGCGCTCGACGAGGTGCTCCACCCTCAGCGGCCGGTCGAGGAAGGGTCCGGCCGGGGCCCAGCACCGCTCGAAACGACCGGAGTCCACGAACTCGACCAGCTCGTCCGCCGTCTCCCAGCGCACCTGGACGAGGTACGTCGACGGGTCCTCCGCGCCCTGCGCCACCGCGAATCCGCGGAAGCCCCGGCACATGAACACCCGCTGACGTACCTCGCACAGGGCGGCCTCGAACGCCCCCGCCTGCCCGTCGGCGACGGCGATCTGCACGTGCTGCAGGAACATCGTTCCAGGCTACGAGGAGTGGAGGACGAGGACGAGGACGAAGCCGATCACCAGGACGCTCGGCGCCGTGTGCGTGATGATCCCCATCCACGTGCTGCGGAACCGGCGCGACGGCCAGGCCTGCCCGAAGGCGCCGTCGAGGAACGCGACGGGGATGCTCCACGGCTGGTGCAGGTGGTACAGGCTGAAGAGCAGTCCGTTGGCCAGGATGTCGGTGTTGCCGAAGACCCCGCGCATCCGCGGCAGCAGCAGGCCGCGGAACACCAGCTCCTCGGCGACGGGGGAGATCAGTGCGTTGACGGCGAGCAGCGCGAAGGCGGTCCAGTTGCCGGAGAAGTAGTGGTCCAGCGTGCCGGCCTGCAGGGCCTTCGGCAGGTCGCGGTTCAGCGGTCCCGTCGGGTCGAGCGGCAGCATCTCGATGCCGGCCGAGAGCGCGGTGAACGCCAGTGCCCACCACCAGACGCGCCCGCCGACCCGGCCCGTGCGCGGGTCGCGCGGCGGGCCCAGCCGGAGCGCCGCGCGGATCTCGGACCATGCCAGCGATCCGCGTTCCGCCCGCACCACGGCCAGCACGAGCACGACCTGCCCGGCCAGCCCGAGGTCGAAGGCGACGAGCAGGGAGTCGGCGAACGAGTTCCGGCTGGTGTACTGCACAGCGGCCCAGGGGGCGACGAGCCACGAGAGGACGCTCATCGGCACCGTCGCCGCCGCCCAGATCACGAGCACCCGCCGCAGCGAGTACTGGGGAACGTCGTCGATGTCGGGGTCGGTGGGTCTGACGTGCTCGAGCTGCTGGGACATGGCCCGCTCCCGGTGGTCGTCGGAATCGATCGACGGCGACGCTAGGAGCGGACGGGCGTGCGCCGCGTCGGCCCGCGGACCGGTTCTTCCCTCTGCCGTCGGGGCCACCCGATCTCTGCCTTCCGGCAGAGGCGCCGCCGCGAGCGGCTGTTCTACCGTCGCGAGATGAGCCGGATCACGCCCTGGGTCCAGGCGTACGGGGTGGACGTCCTCCTCGTGCTCCTCGCACTCGGCAGCGCCGTCGACGTGGCCGTGCGCCACGACGTCCCCGGCGCCCCCGCGAGCCCGCTGCGGTTCACGGTGCCGGTCGCCGCCGCCCTGGTGCTGCCCCTGCTCGCCCGCCGCCGGTTCCCCTTCGCGGCGCCGGCGAGCGTGTGGGTCCTGGCCGGGCTCGTGTCGCTCGTCGAGGGCCGGCTGGTGGCGTTCTCGACAGGTGCCACCGTCGCCGGGATCGCCGCCGCCTTCCTGCTGGGCCGGACGCCGGACCCGGCGCGCGCGCGGATCGGCCTCGCCGTCGTGCTCGGGGGGTCGGCGCTCGTCGTCCGGGAGGACCCGCTGCACGCTCCCGCCGACCTCGTGCTGGTGCCGGTCATGTTCGTCGTCGCGTGGACGGCGGGGTGGGCGGTGCGCGCGCACGGCGAGGCCGCCGCGACCGCCGAGGAGCGTGCGCGGCGCGCCGAGCACGACCGGCAGACCGCCGCGCGGCTCGCCGTCGCCGAGGAGCGCGCGCGCATCGCCCGCGAGCTCCACGACGTGGTCGGGCACGCCGTCAGCGTCATGGTGCTCAGCGTGGGCGCCGTCCGGCCCGGCCTGCCCGAGTCGCTCGCGGCCGAGCGCGAGACCTTGCGCGAGGTCGAGCGGGTCGGCCGCGCCGCGCTCGCGGAGGTCCGGCTGCTGCTGGGCGCCCTCCGCGGCACCGACGACGAGCCGGAGCGGACTCCGCAACCCGGGCTCGCCGCGCTCGACACCCTGGTGGACGACGTCCGTCGCGCCGGCCTCCCGGTGCGTCTCACCCTGGACGCCGACGGTGCCGGCCCGGACCTCACGGACCTGCCGGCCGGGCTCGACCTCGCCGCCTACCGCGTCGTGCAGGAGGGCCTCACCAACGTGCTCAAGCACGCGTCCGCCCCCGCCGCGGACGTCGTCGTCCGCCGGCGGCCCGACCTGCTCGAGGTGACCGTGCGGGACGACGGCCGTTCCCGCCCCGCCGCGGACGCCGGGAACGACGGCGG
>DASQJO010000419.1:0-2474 GCA_035630955.1 Kineosporiaceae bacterium | reverse complement strand
CCTCGAGCAGCGCGAGCCCGAACTCCTCCTTGAGGCTGGCGCACGCGAAGACTCCGCCGGGAGCGGCGAGCACGTCGCCGTCGTCGATCAGGCCTGTGTGCGCGGCGGCGAGCCAGGCGGCCACGACGTCGTTCGGCCGGTGCCCGGCGAGCACCACGCCGTCGGTCGCCTGCGGATGCGCCGCGAGGACGGCGTCGATCCGGTCGAGCTGCCCGCGCTCGTCCGGCGACGGCGCCGCGAGGTCGCCGCCGACGATCACGAGGTTGCACGCGGCCCGGAGGTCCTCGTCGCCCGCCCACGCCTCGACCAGGGTCGCCGTCCCCTTCACCCGGTGCAGCCGCCCGACGGCGAGCACGAGGGGCAGGCCCCGCCGGCGTTCCGGGAGCGCGCCGAGCACGACGCGGAGCTGGTGGAAGGCCTCGCCGCGCCCGCCGGCCGCGGCGTCACGGGCGGCCCGCCGGGTCACGCCGATGTCGATGCCCTCGGGGACGACGGTGCGGCGCGCGGGCTCGGCGTCGACGTCCACGCCGAGGAGCTCACGCAGGTCGTGCCGCAGTTCCGGGCGCGGGAAGAGCACCGTGTGGGCGGCGTCCGCGGCCAGTCGCTGCACGAGCCGGGCCCGGAACCAGTAGTGCTCGACCTCGTCGGCCTGACCGAACGTGCCGCGGGTCAGCGCGCCGGTCATGTCGAGGGCGTGGATGACGGCGTGCGGGTCAGGCGCGAGCGTGAAGACCACCGGAACGCCGAGCCGCGCCGCCGCCGTCGAGGCGGCGAGGCTGCCGACGTCCGCCATGCGCAGGTGCACCGCGTCGACCGGCGCCAGGGCGAGGAGCCGGCGCAGGGCCCGCTCCGCCGCGACCCGCGCCGGCCAGGCCTGCGGGGCGGGCAGCGGCGGCTGCAGCAGGGGGACGGGTGCGAGCAGGTGTCCGTCGGTCCCTGAGGCGACGTCGCCGACGGCGGCGAGCGCCTCGCCCGGCGTGCCGCGCGAGATCGTCAGCACCCGGGCGATCCCGGGCTCGGCGGCGAGGGCGTTCCCGAGCCGGACCAGCAGGGTGGCGATGCCGCCGTTGTCACCGGCACCGGCGCGCGTCAGCTCGCGGTCGACGTCCGCGTGCAGGAAGAGCTGGGCGACGGTCAGCCCGCCGGGCGTCACGCGGGCGAGCGGAGGGTCGGCCAGGTCGACGAGGGCCAGCCGGGCGACGGCCGCGAGGTCCGGGTCGTCGTCCGCGGCGAGCGCGGTCAGCAGGTCCACGGCGCCGGCGTCGGCGATCCGGTCCCCGAGCGCTGCCACGGCCGCGAGCCGGACGCCGGGGGCCTCGGCGTCGTCCGCGGCGAGCTCGTGCAGGGCGCGTCCGGCGACGGGGCCGCGGACCAGGCCCAGGGTCTCGACGAGCCGCGCGCGGACGGCGGGGTCCTCGGCGGCCGCGAGGGCGCCCTCGACGGCGAGGCCGACGTGATCGGCCGCCGAGCGCGCCCACTGTTCGAGCGTCCGTTGCGCGAGCATCCCGGAGAACCCGCCCGCCGCGACGACGGCGACCAGCCGGCCGATCGCGTCGAGCCGGGGGAGTCGCGAGCCGAGCGCCCACGCCGCGTGCTCGCGCAGGTAGGCCCGCGGGTGCGAGAGCAGCGCGGAGAGTTCTGCGTCCGCGGTGTCGTCCAGGGTGCGCCCGAGGGCGTGCACGGCGGCGACGGCGGTGAGCTCGTCGCCCCCGGCCTCGTCGGCCTGGCGGACCGCCTGGACGAGCAGCCGCGCGGCGCGGACGCCGCCCTCGGCCCCCGCAGCCGCCGCCAGCTCGTCCGCCCCCCGGAGCGCGTCCACGACGAACGGGGCCTAGCGCACCGCGGCGAGCGCCCGATCGACGGCTCCGGCCATGACCACGGGCTCGACCCTCACCGATCATCCGGAGGGTCGCAACCTGCATTCGGACGCCCGGGGACATACCCTCACAGATCGCCCGTCGGCCATGCGACGGCGGTCACGGTCCCGGGCGGTACCTCCGTGAACCCGGCGTCCCGCACCTGGACGACGGACCGGCGCACCGTTGCGGGCCACTCCCGCGCCGCCGGCAGGAGGACCCGGACGGCGAACCCGGTGGCACGCCACGCCGTGAGGTCCGGCAGCATGTGCCAGGCCAAGTGGGCGGCGTGGGCGCCCTGGGCGGCGGCCTTGCCGGTCGTCAGCGGATGGCGCGGCGTCAGCGCGACGGTCACGCCGCCTAGCACCGCAGGCGCGGGGGTGCCGGCGTCGGGCAGGTCGGTGCCGCCGACCTGGAGCCGGGCGAGGACGTCCGGCACGTGGTCCAGCGGTGCCGGGACGAAGGCCCGGACGACCGCGCCCGCGGCGACCTCGACGTGCGGGAGCTCCTCCGTCGCCGCCCAGCGCACGCCGCGCGCCCGCCGGACCACCTTGCGGATCGGGCCGCCGTTCCAGCGTGCGACCCGCTCGTGCCAGGGGCCGCCGGGGCGGCTGCGCT
>DASQJO010000418.1:0-1596 GCA_035630955.1 Kineosporiaceae bacterium | reverse complement strand
CGCGCAGCCGCGCCAGGTCGCGCGGGCTGTCGTTCTCCGACCACCAGCTCCACGACACCCGCCCCGGGACCACCCACCCGTCGTCGTCGATCCGTGACGGTTCGGCGAGGTGTGTGACCAGGTCGGACGCTGCGACCTCGCCCGCCGACCCGGCGACCACGACGACGCGCCAGGGGAGCGTCCACGGCGTGGTGCTCGTCGCGGTCACCGCGCCGACGCCGAGGCCCTCGCCGGCCTGCGGCCCGACGAACCCGTACGCCCCGCCCTCAGGCGTCCCCGTCAGCCGCGACCCGAAGAACGAGGCGTCGAGCCCCGCCTCGGTGACGAGCAGCCAGCCGCCCGGCGTCTCGACCAGGAACGGCAGGTCCCAGGCCGCACCGGGCGAGCCGGTGCCGATCGGGACGCCGTCCACGTAGCCGTTCTCGTACGCGGGTGCGTAGAGCCCCGGCTCCTGCGTCGGCTGTGCCCACACCCGGCCGGGGGTCGCGGGCGTGACCGTCGTCAGCTCGCGCTCGACGGTGCGCGGCCCGTCGGAGGGGTCGGGGAAGCGGTAGCGGAAGGCCACGCCCTCGTCGTAGGCGCGCAGGTCCAGCGCGAGCGCCTCGCCGTCCGGCGTCCGGAACAGCAGCGTGCGTGCCTCGGCGGCAACGTCGTGTGCGAGGCGTTTGCCGTGCCTGAGCGTGTACACGTCCCGGATGCGCCGCGTGCCGCCGTCCTCGGCGAGGGCGAGCCCGGCGTCGAACGAGACGTCGGCGCGGACCACGCCGAGCCGGGAGGGGGTCACGACCTCGGCGTCGCCGCGCAGCACCCGGTAGGTGAGCCGGCCGTCGCCGTCGAGGGTCACCTCGAGCGTGACGCCGCCGCCGGGGGAGGACACGGACCAGTTCACGGTTCACCTCGTCGTCGACAGCGGGACGCCGCACGCATTCTGGTGCCCCCCTCCCGTGACGACGACTCGTGTCCCGGGTCAGTAGTAACCGGTCGTGCGGTCGAGCAGCTCCCGCATGGCGTCGAGGTGGCCCAGGTGCCGGGCGGTCTCCTCGAGCATGTGCAGGAGCATCCATCGCAGGCTCGCACTGCCGGAGGCGAAGTCCCGGTTGAGCCCGGTGTCGTCCAGGGACGCCGCGGCGACGACGGCGTTCGACTGCTCGCACTGCCGCTCGTAGTCGTCGAGCAGCTGCGCGAGCGGCACGCCGTCGACGGCGAAGTCGGCGTCCTCCACGTCGCCGAACTGCGGGTTCTCGGCCGCGCCGCGACCGGAGAAGGCGACCTCGAACCAGCAGTGCTCGGTCCAGCGGAGGTGCGAGACGAGCCCCGCGACCGTCATGAGCGGGGACGCGGGGAGCACGGCGCGGTGCGCGTCCTCCTCGGAAAGGCCCTCGCACTTGAACCGGACGACAGCCCGCTGCAGATCGAGCCAGCCGACGAGCTGGGTGCGCTCGTCGGCGACGAACGGCGGGCGGGTCCGTGGGAACGTCATGCGCCGGGAGGCTAGACCGCCTCCCGGTGGATCCGCATGCGTCTTCCCGCGCGTCAGGCGGGCGGGAGGTCCACGAGAGCGGCGACGGCGCCGCGGTGCCGGCCGGGGGTGCCGAA
>DASQJO010000417.1:0-11867 GCA_035630955.1 Kineosporiaceae bacterium | reverse complement strand
CGTCAGTGCGGGTGAGGCGATCGGCGTTCGGGAGGGCCGGGCCTTGCAGGAGGGTGCGGCACTCCCCGCGGACGCCCGCCGCCCCGTCGAGGACGCCTTCGACGCCGGATACGTGGCGGGCGCCAACGACGTCTTCAGCAGCTACGACGGAGGCTGGCTGACCGGCGTCCCGTACGTGATCACTCTGGTGCGGGGGGAGGGGGCGATCACGTACCGCATCGCGTCACGAGCCCAGGTCCCGGACGGCGGCGGTGCCGTGACCAGGCCGTGAGCCGACGGTCGGGCCCGCGTACGGCCGGGCAGCCCGGCCGGTGGACTACCGTCGGGGCATGACTGGGACGACGACCATGAACCAGGTCATCCATCACGCGGTGCGCCGGGATCTCGGGCGTCTGGAGTCCGCGCTGGCCGCGGCACGGGACGGCGACCGCGCACGCGCCCGGCAGCTGGAACAGGCGTACGCCAACCTCCACCTCGAGCTCACGCACCACCACCAGGGCGAGGACCAGTTCGTCTTCCCCTTCCTCGCGACGGCGGGCGCCGTTCCCGATCTGCTGACGGCGATGGACGACGAGCATCACGCCATGGCCGACGCGCTGGCACAGACCCGGACAGCCATGGCCGCGTACGCCTCGAGCGGCTCGGCGGGCGACGCCGAGGCGGCCCGCGCCAGCGTCGCCCGCACCCAGGTCGTCGTCGACCGGCACCTCAGCCACGAGGAGGCCGAGCTCGAGCCCCTGCTAGAGCCCTACCTGGAGTCCAAGCAGTGGAAGAAGACGGTCGAGAAGCGGCTGCGGCCGACCTCGCTCGCCGCCACGGGCAATTTCCTCGCCTGGATCCAGGACGGCATGACGGGCGAGGACAGGGCGTACGTCCGCTCCAGGATCCCCGTGCCGGTCCTGGCGATTCTCGGGCGATTTGCCGGGCGCGGCTACCACCGCGACATCGCCCCGACCTGGCGGTAGTGAAGCGCTGACAGGTGCGCCGCCCTACGCGTACCGCTTGACGAAGTCGAGCGCGGTCTGTGCGACCTCGCGCCAACCGTGGTCGATGGTGAGTGAGTGCCCGCGGTTCGGGATCTTCACGATCTCCGTCACGGCAGGGTTGCGCCGCTGTCGCTTGTAGGCGGCGTTGGCGATCGCCCACGGCACGGTGTGGTCCTTCTCGCCGTCGATGATTAGCAGCGGGCCGCGGTCGGGGTTCCTCGTGTCCACCTTCGCCTGCGTCCGCGGGTTGAGGTTCGCGTTGCCCATCTGGACGAGGGCGATCCCGGAACCCGCGACGTGGAACGTGTCGTAGAGCTCCTTCGCCTCCTTCCTGTCCAGCGCGTTCGCCCAGCCGTACGTGAACTGGTCGAAGGTGAGCGTGATCGCGCGGCCGCGCGTGAGCGGGTTCACGAGGAACGGACCCACTCCCTTGAGCACGGGCGCCGGCAGGGGGAGAACCCCCCGGAAGACGCCGGGATCGATCGCCACCGTGACCGCCGACAGACCTCGCCCCGCGAGCATCTCCGCCAGCAGTCCCCCGGTCGAGTGCCCGATCAGGACCGGCTTCTTCTCCAGCCCCTCGATGACCTCGATCGTGTGGTCCGCGACCTGCTTCAGGGTCTTCTTCGCGAGGACGTCCGGCTTCGCCCGGGCCTGTTCGACCGTCTCGGGATCGTCCGGCCAGTCCGGCGTCAGGGGCGCGTAGCCTGCCTGCCTGAAGAAATCCACCCAGTTCGCCCAGCTGCTCGGCAGCAGCCAGAGGCCGTGGATGAAGACGACCGGGGTGTTGCCGGAAGCATTGGCCGCCGTGATCTCGCGGTTCTCCCGTTCCGAGACTGACACGATGGGTAGCTCCCTCCGATCGGGTGAGGGATAACCTAGCCGTCCGATCTCCCCTTCCGTCAGGGGCGATGCTCATCGCGACGGTGGCCCTGACGGCGCCGATGGCCACCGAAGCTGGTCGCAGCGGGGTGAGGACTGGCCATGAGGAAGCACCGGACGTCATCTGCCGCCTCGACGCCGCGCTGGTCGCCGCCACCCGTAGGCGCCGGCCTCGTCGGCCAGGTCAGGGACGTCGTGGACGATCTCCCGCGGTTCGTCGGTGCTCCACTGCAACGGCGCTGGCACCAGACGTGGGGGGCGACCGCCGCCGAGGTGGCCGCGGAGATGCCGGGCGACCGTCTGCTCCCTCGCGCCCACTACCGGTGCACCCGGGCGATCACGATCGGGGCGGAACCGGAGCAGGTGTGGCCCTGGCTGGTCCAGGTCGGGGTCCTTCGCGGGGGCTGGTACGCCGACGACCTCCTCGACAACTTCGCGCGTCCGAGCGTTCGCCGCGTCGTTCCCGAGCTGCAGGACCAGCACGTCGGTCAGTGGCTGCCGATGGTCCCGAGGCCGTCCGAGCGGACGGCGTTCGTCGTCGACAGCTTCGAGCGGCCGTTCTGGCTCCTGTGGCGTTCGCCGAACCGGACCTTCGCCTGGCGGCTGACGCCCCTGGCCGGCGGGAGAACGCGCCTGATCACCCGGCTGCAGACCGTGTACGAGTGGCGGCGCCCGTTGGTCCTGGGGACGGTGATGCTCATGGAGCTCGGCGACTACCCGATGATGCGGCGCATGCTGATCGGCATCCGCGAGCGCGCCGAGGCGGAGCATGCGCGAGCTGAGACCATGTCCCGGTGGTGACCTTCATCAAGAGTGTCACGTTCGACTCCGGGGACGCCCTGGTGCTGGCGCGGTTCTGGGCGGCCGCTCTGGGGTCCGACGTCGACGAGGATTCGACGGCCGAGAAGGCGTACGTGGAGGCCCCGGGCTGGGGCGGCCCGAACCTGTGGTTCCAGCGCGTCCCCGAGGGCAAGACGGCCAAGAACCGCCTCCACTTCGACCTGCGGGCGCCGGGACGCATCTCCGACGAGGTGGCGCGACTGGAAGCTCTCGGCGCGTCCGTTCAGAACGAATCCGACGATCTCGTGGTCATGCAGGATCCGGAGGGCAACGAGTTCTGTGTGGAGTGATCGCGTCTGTGTCGGCGAGGGTCAGGAACGCGTCGCGCGGCGCTTCGCCCGTGCCATCCTGAACAGGAAGACCGGAGTCGGCGGGATCCATCCGACCTGCCTGGCCATTCCCAGGTCGTCGCGGTTCGCCCAGTGCTCGACGATCATGCCGTCCCGCATCCGGAACCAATGGGACTGCGTCATCGCGAACGGCTTGTCGGTCGGCGGAAAGACGGTGTCGACCCGGCCGTCGTCCGTGTAGACCGCCCAGGCGGTGGTGTGACGTCCGTTCATCGACGCGTTCACGACGACCAGGTCGCCGTCGGCCACGGCGTGGTGGACGTCGTAGTGCAGGCCGGCGAACGCCGCCCGGAGCCACAAGGCCGTCGAGTAGAAGCCCTCCGGTCCCGGGACCCGCGACGAGGGCGGCTGGACGGGGTTCTCGCAGTCGACCGCGCTCGGGTCGTAGAGGGCGTCGAAGTCGGCCCGGTCTCCCGTGGCCATCATGTGGATGCTGCGCACGGCGACCGAGATCGGATCGGCTGCCACCCTGGAGGAGGAGGTCGGGTCCATGGGAACTCCTATCAGTTACAGTTGGACTGTATCCGAATGCTGGAGCAGCGGGTGACGGAAGTCAAGAGGTCGTACGACGCCTCACGCCGACGAGAGCAGGCCCTTGCCCGCCGCCTCGACGTCGTGCTGGCCGCGCGTGACCTGTTCGAGCTCCAGGGGTTCCGGGCGACGACGATCACCGCGATCGCCGCACGGGCCGGGGTCTCGCCCGAGAGCATCTACAAGGGTTTCGGGACCAAGGCCGCGCTGGCGAAGGCGGTCTTCGACATCGTGCTCGCCGGTGACGACGAGCCCGTGCCGATCGCCCAGCGACCCGCCATGGAGGCGCTCCGCGAGGAGCCCGACGTCCGGCGCAAGATCGCGATGTACATCGAGGGACTGGCGCAGCGGCAGGCGCGGTCGGCGATGGTGCAGATCCTGATCCGCGACGGCCGGCACGTGGACGACTCGCTCGTCCCCGTCTGGGCGAAGCTCAATGACGAAGGTCTGGTCGGGATGACGATGCTCGGCCGCCACCTGCTCGACACCGGACAGCTCCGGGACGGGATCGACCTCGACGAGGTGCGCGACGTGCTCTGGAACTACCTCGCCATCGATACGTACGAGCGGCTGGTGCTCACCCGGGGCTGGTCGCTCGAGCGGTACACCCGCTGGCTGACACGGGCCGTCACGAACGCCGTCTGTCCGGAACAGCCGGGCCGGTAGGTTGGCGCGGTGGTCGATCTGCTGGACGCGGTGGACCGAGTCGCCCGGGACGGGGACTTCCACGGCGTGGTGCGGGTCGATCGCCGTGGCGAGCTGCTGCTGGAACGGGCCTACGGCCTCGCCGACCGCCGCCATGCCATCGCCATGACGCCCCGGCACCAGCTCGGCATCGCCAGCGGGTCCAAGGGATTCACGGCCCTGGCGGTGATGTCGCTGGTCGGGGACGGCGTGCTCGGGCTGGACACCACGGCCCGCTCGCTGCTCGGTGACGACCTGCCGCTGATCGACGACGCCGTCACCGTCGAGCACCTGCTCGCACATCGCTCCGGCATCGGCGACTACCTCGACGAGGACGCCCCCGGGGAGATCACCGACTACGTCCTGCCCGTCCCGGTGCACCGGCTGGACAGCACCGAGGCGTTCGTGCCGATCCTCGACGGTTTCCCGATGGTGTTCGCGCCGGGGGAGCGGTTCGCCTACTGCAACGGCGGCTTCGTCGTGCTGGCCCTGCTCGCCGAGCGCGCGAGCGGGGTGACGTACCACGACCTCGTCCGGGAACGGGTGTGCCGGCCGGCCGGGATGGCCGAAACCGACTTCTTCCGTACCGACGCGCTGCCCGGTCGCGCCGCGGAGTCCTACGTGCGGATGGACCGCCAGTGGCGCACGAATCTGCTGCACCTGCCGGTGCTGGCCTCGGGGGACGGCGGGATCTACAGCACGGCGGCCGATCTGACCGCGTTCTGGACGGCGCTGTCCGACGGCCGCATCGTGGCGGCTGACGCCGTTGCCCGGATGGTCCGACCGCACAGCCGGTCGGACGGCCGCAGCCGGTACGGGCTGGGGTTCTGGCTCCACGCCAGCACCGACATGGTGTGGCTGGAGGGCTACGACGCCGGGGTCTCCTTCCGCAGCGTCTACGACCCCGGCAGCGGACTGAGCCACACCGTCATCGGCGCCACCGACGCCGGTGCGTGGCCGCTCACCCGGCTTCTGGATACCGAACTGGGGCTGGCCTGACGAGAACGTCCGCCGCCGGTCGAGAACGCCTCAGGACACGCAGAGACAGAACGGGTGACCCGCGGGGTCCAGGAAGACCCGGAAGGTCGACCCGGGCTGGTGCTCGTGCTTCGTGGCGCCGAGCTCGAGCACCTCGCTCTCCGCGGCGTCCAGGTCGTCGACCGTCACGTCGAGGTGCATCTGCTGCGGCACCTCCTGCCCCGGCCAACGGGGCGGCGTGTAGTCGTCGACCCGCTGGAAGTCGATGACCTGCCCGTAGTCGGAGCGGATCTCGGCCCAGTCCGGCGAGATCTCCGTCTTCCAGTCCAGGAGCGCGCGGTAGAACCGCGCGAGCTCACCCGGGTCGGGACAGTCGATGACGATGCTGGGGAAGCGGGCTATGGCCATGACCACCACCGTAGGGGCGGTTCCGGACGAACCCCGTCCGCATGCCTTCCGAGGGCGTTGAGCCCGTCTGCCCGCAGTGCCAGAGTGCAAGGTGCGGAAGCAGCCGCCGCCGCATCCCGGGAGGATCCGGGGAAGGGGGAGAGGATGTCCGTCGAGTCCATCGAGCGCGTGATGCACGACTACGTCGAGGCCCTGAACTCCCAGGGCGATCTGAGCACCTTCTTCACCGACGACGCCACCTTCACCACCATGGAGACGGGGGAGGTGGTGCGGGGCCGGGAAGCCATGGCCGCCTCGATCAGGTACCTCCACAACCAGGTCTTCGAGGGCCGGGTGATCCCGCGGCACATCGTCGCCGGGGACGGCGTGGCCGTGCTGGAGGCGAGTCTCGACGGCGTCCATGTCGGCGCCATGGGGGAGCTGCAGCCGACGGGACGCCACGTCACCATCCCGTACTGCGTCGTCTACGAGTTCGACGGCGAGCTCGTGCGCGCGGCCCGCGGGTACCTGTCGTTCGCCGACCTCATGCGGCAGCTGATGGGAGACGCACAGCCGACCTCGTCGGCGTCCCAGGCGTAGGAGCTCGGGACGCCGGGCCCCATCACGGCCGCACCTAGGATGGACGTGTGGTGAGCAGCCGAGCGGCGGGCGGACGGCGGGCCTCGGTGCGCCGCCTGCCGCCGGTCGTCCTGCTGCTGCTCGCCGCGCTGGCCGTCGCCGCCGGATCCGCCTCTGCCGCACGGAGCGGTGTCGCCGCCCCGGCTCCGGCGGCCTCCGTGCCGGCGCCTGCCGTGGCCGGCCACCGGGCCTCGGGCGTCGTCGACGGAACCGTTCCGGGCAACCCCGCGCGCGTCGACGTGCCTCACGCCTCCGCACGCACGGCCGCGATCGAACGTCCACCGCTGGACGCCGTGCTGCCCGGCGTCGCCCTCGCCGTCGCGCTCCTCGTCCTGGTCGCCCGGCGCGGCGAGGAGCAGCGACGTCCTGGCCTCGCCCTTCCGAGCGGCTGGGCGCGCGGCCCTCCGGAGTCCGCGGTCTGATCTCGCGCCGCGGCCGGCCCTGACGTCCTGGTCAGTACCCGGCCGCGGGACAGGCACGGCCACCTGGTGGTCCGGCCTGACGTCGTCGTCCCACAGCGTGGGTTCCCGCCTGCCTCGGCCCGGCGTCGGCACAGCCCGACGCCGCGCGGGCCGATCCTCGTCGTCCCCTGGAGTCGTCATGTCGTTCTTCATCGCGTGCGTCGTCGTCGCGCTCGCCGTCCTGCTCTTCGTCGTCCCTGCCCTGGTCGTGCTCCGCGACCTGAGGACGGGGCGCCGCGACCCCAGCTGGAACGGGGACGGCGCGATGTGACGCGGGGCGAGCGCCTCAGAGCAGAGCTCCGAGAGCGCCGACGAGAAGACTGCCGTGAGCGCCGATCCAGCTCGCGACCGTCGCCAAAGGAGCCACGACCCCGGCGAGTGCGGTCCCCGCCGATGTCACACCGGTCAGCACCTGGACGAATCGTGCGAGCGACCGGTCGACGGCGGACCGGTCGGGCTCCGACCTGCGCAGCTGCCGGTCCGCGTCGTCCAACTCCCGGCCGGCGCGGGCGGCGGCCGCCGTGTCGACGGGGAGGGCCGCGAGCAGCTGCTGCAGCTGCTGGACGGCGTCCAGGACCTCCGGCGGTGCGCCGCCGACGTGCTGCCCGCCGTGGATGACCTGGGTGTCGGCGTTGTTGATGATCTGTGCGTTCTGGCTGCCGACGCTGAGCTTCATCGCTCGCTCACCCCGC
This sequence comes from Kineosporiaceae bacterium, assembly GCA_035630955.1. Lineage (GTDB taxonomy): Bacteria > Actinomycetota > Actinomycetes > Actinomycetales > Kineosporiaceae > DATKNA01. Next base: position 4,437 of record DASQJO010000417.1, on the reverse strand, counting down.
GGTAGGGCGGCGGGTACGGGCCGTACCCCGGCATCGGCGGGGGCGGCACGGGCATGCTCTGGTCGACCCGGCGGCGCCGTGCAGAGGCGACGACGTGCAGGACGATGCCGACCAGGATCATGACGGAGCCGATGCCGGCGGCGGCGAACGCGATGATGCCGACCGGGATCCCCTGCACCTCCGGTCCGAGGAACTCGACGTCCTCGGGGGTGGTGTCCGGACCGAAGGTCGGGATGCGCTGGATGAAGCGCAGGATGACCGCGGAGTACACCGCGCCGCCCGCGACGAAGAGGAGCAGGCCCAGCCAGACGAGGACGCGTGCCTTCGTCCTGGTCGCGGCGACCTCGCGCAGGAAGCTCTCGCGGGCCTGCTGCACCTGCTGCACGTACTGGTTGTAGTAGTAGTGCTGCTCCTCGGCGTTGTTGATGATTCCGCCGTGCTGGTCCCGGACGTCGTACCGTGCACCGCCCGAGTACGGCTGCTGCTGTTCCCTCATCGAGCACCTCCCGCGTCAGGGCGGCTGCTGCCGCTCCCCACGGCCAGGAGCCTGGGCTCGACCTCCTGATACGTCGGGGCCTGTGCCGGTGCGTCTCGCCGGGATCACGTCCGGTGTTCCCGGTTAGCGTTGGCCCCATGGGTGCGACCCCCGATCGGACGGCGTGATGGTGGCGGCGCCCGACGCAGCGGTGGCGTCCGCGCTGGACGAGCTCGCCGGGCTCGAGCCAGGACGTGCGGAGATGTTCGAGCTGCGCGTGCAGCGGTGGTGGCCGGACCTCCACGACGGTCTGGCCGGCGTCTACGGCGACCGTGCCGCCGACCTCGCGGGCCGCCTCGTACGGCTCGCGGCGATCGCCTACCGGGACCGGGACCCGGAGCTGAGGCGGCTCGACCTCGTACGCACCCTCGAGCCGGACTGGTTCCAGTCACCGTCGATGGTCGGCTACGCGGCCTACGCCGACCGCTTCGCGGCGAACCTCGCCGGCGTCCGGAACCGCCTGCCGTACCTGCGCGAGCTCGGCGTCACGTACCTGCACCTGATGCCCTTCCTGCTGCCGAGGCCGGGCGACAACGACGGCGGGTACGCCGTGGCGGACTACCGGACGGTGCGACCGGACCTCGGCACCCTCGACGACCTGCGCGACCTCACGGCGGCCATGCGCAAGCACGGCATCAGCCTGGTGTGCGACCTCGTGCTGAACCACGTCGCCCGGGAGCACCCGTGGGCGCGGGCGGCGCGGGAGGGCAGCGAACGTCACCGGCGGTACTTCCACGTGTTCCCCGACCGCGAGCTGCCCGACGCCTACGAGCACACCCTCCCGGAGGTCTTCCCCGACTTCGCCCCCGGCAACTTCACCTACGACCCCGAGCTGCGGGGCTGGGTCTGGACGACGTTCAACTCCTGGCAGTGGGACGTCGACTGGTCCAACCCGGAGGTCTTCGTCGAGTACGCCGATGTCGTCCTCTTCCTGGCCAACCTCGGGGTGGAGATCTTCCGGCTCGACGCGGTCGCGTTCCTGTGGAAGCGGCTCGGCACCGACTGCCAGAACCAGCCCGAGGTCCACGCCATCACCCAGGCGCTGCGCGCACTGGCCCGGATGGCCTGCCCCGCCGTCGCGTTCAAGGCGGAGGCCATCGTCGGGCCGGCGGACCTCGTCCACTACCTCGGCCAGGGCCACCACCACGGCAAGGTCAGCGACCTCGCTTACCACAACACGCTCATGGTCCAGGTGTGGTCGATGCTCGCGGCGGGGGAGGCGCAGCTCGCCGTCCAGGCGCTGCGCGCGCTGCCCGCGGCGCCCACCACGACGGCGTGGATCACCTACGTCCGCTGCCACGACGACATCGGCTGGGCGATCGACGACCGGGACGCCGCGGCCGTCGGCCTCTCCGGCCACGCCCACCGGGCTTTCCTGTCCGACTGGTACTCCGGGGACTTCCCCGGGTCGCCGGGGCGGGGCCTCGTCTTCCAGTACAACCCTGCCACCGGCGACCGCCGGATCAGCGGCACGGCGGCGAGCCTCCTCGGCGTCGAGGCTGCGGAGGAGAGCGGGGACCAGGGTGCGCTGGACACCGCGATCGACCGGCTGGTCCTCGCGCACGCGATCGTGTACGGCTGGGGTGGCATCCCGGTGGTGTGGTCAGGGGACGAGCTCGCCGTGCCCAACGATCCCGACTGGGCGCGGGAGGAGGGGCACGAGGCCGACAACAGGTGGGCCCACCGCCCCCGCCTGCCCGAGGACGCCGCCGAGCGCCGGCACGATCCCACCACGGTGCAGGGGCGGGTGTTCGCCGGGCTGCGCCGGCTCGGGGAGGCGCGGGCCGCCCTGACCCACCTCGACGCGGCCGTGGCCGCCGAGGTGCAGCCGCTGGCGGACCCCGGGATCTTCCCCCTGCTCCGGCGTCATCCCGTCGGGCCCCTGCTCGCCCTCTACAACGTGACGGCGTCCTGGCGACCGTGGCCGGGGTGGCGGCTGCGCGAGCTGGGGCTTGATCCCGCCGCGGACGCGCTCACCCGGCACACCGTCGTCCCGGGCGACGACGGGAACCTCTGGCTCCGCCCCTACCAGGCGCTGTGGCTCGTGAACCCGGAGGCTCTGCCCTAGCGAGCGTCCCGCCTACGATGCTGAGCCATGCCGGTTCGCACCGTCGTCGAGCGGGGACCCAAGGGCAAGCGGTCGGTCGCCTTCGCGATCGACTGGCCGGGGTGGAGCCGCGGCGCGAAGAGCCCTGAGCTCGCCCTGGAGACCCTCGAGTCGTACCGGGACCGCTACCGTCCCGTCGCCGCGCTCGCGGGGATGGACCGTGAGTTCGACGCGGGGGGTCCGCTGGAGGTCCTCGAGGACCGGATCGGGACCGCCTCGACGGACTTCTGGGGCATTTCGTTCTCGCCCTGTACGGCCGAGCAGGAGCCGATGGGCACGGCGGAGCTCGAGCGCGGGATCACGCTCCTGAAGGCCTGCTGGGCGTTCTTCGACGACGTGGCGGCACGCGTCTCCCCGGAGATGCGCCGAGGCCCGCGAGGGGGAGGGCGGGACCGCGACCGCATCATCCGGCACACCGTCCGGACGGAGAGCGAGGACTTCGCGAAGAAGCTCGGGCTCCGGAACCCCGAGAACGCCGCGCTGACCGCGGAGGGCCTGCGGCAGCACCGGGAGACCTACGTGGCGGCGATGCGCGCCTACCAGGCCGGGGAGATCCCGGGCCGCATGCGCACGTGGACGCTGGCGTTCCTCGTCCGGCACTCGGCCTACCACACGCTCGACCACGCCTGGGAGATGCAGGACAAAGACCTCTCCGCCGTCCAGGCATGAGCTCGATCGCGGCGACGAGCAGCACGGAGATCGACCTGCTGGGTAGGAGCCCCGGCGGCGTCTTGTCCCGGTGTTCCGGCGGCTGGTTGACTCCCGCGTCATGCGGACCTGGGAGTCGTCGACGGTGTCGACGGATCGCCTCGAGACCCACGTCTGGACGAGCGGCCCCGACGACGGCGTCCCGCTGCTGCTCGTCCACGGCAACCTCGTGACCGGTGGCTGGTGGCGGTACGTGGCGGAGGCGCTGCCGGACGACGTGCGCGCGGTCGCGCCGGACCTGCGTGGCTTCGGGCGCACCGAGGCCAAGCCGATCGACGCCACCCGAGGCCTGGGCGACTTCGTGGACGACGTCCGCGCGTTGCTCGTCACGCTCGGCTGGGCCGATCGCGGCGTGGTCAACGCCGCCGGCTGGTCGATGGGCTGCGGCGTGCTGTGGCAGTACGCCCTCGCCTACCGGGACGACCTCGTGTCGCTGACGATGATCGCCCCGCTGTCGCCGTACGGGTTCGGCGGGACCAAGGGCGACGACGGCACGCCGTGCTTCGACGACTTCGCCGCGTCGGGCGGCGGCGGCGCCGCGCCGGAGTTCGTCCGCCGGCTGGCGGCCGGGGACCGCTCCGAGGACGACCCGGCGACGAGCCCGCGGGTGATCATGCGCGAGTACTTCGGCCCGCGCGGGAACACCCCGAACGTCGACGAGGAGTTCCTGCTCGACGAGACGCTGCGGACCGTCGTCGGCGAGGACTTCTACGCGGGGACTCCACGCCGTCGCAGAACTGGCCGGGGCTCGCGCCGGGAACGCGGGGCGTGCTCAACACGATGACGGCGAGGTACTACCGGACCGCGGACGTCGTCGACCTGGTGCGCAAGCCGCCGATCACGTGGCTGCGCGGCGCCCAGGACCAGGTCATCAGCGACACCTCGCTCTTCGACTTCGGCTACCTCGGCCAGATCGGCGCCGTCCCCGGCTGGCCGGGGGACGACGTCCTCCCGCCGCAGCCGATGGCGGGCCAGACGCGGGCGGTGCTGGACGCGTACCGAGCGGCCGGCGGGGTCGCCGAGGAGATCACGCTCGAGGGCGCAGCGCACGGCATGCCGGTGGAGGTCCCCGATCGGGTCGCCGAGG
>DASQJO010000416.1:0-4293 GCA_035630955.1 Kineosporiaceae bacterium | reverse complement strand
GTGAACGCTCAGCGTCGCGGTCCGCGCGGACCGTCCGCCACCTCGCCAACAGCCCGCCAGGCACGTGCTCGACCGTGAGCGCGAAGCTCGCGTGGTCCCGCCAGGCACCGTCGATGTGCAGGTATCTCGGCCGCAGGCCCTCCGGGCGGAACCCGAGCTTGCGCGCGACGGCGAGGCTCGGGGCGTTCTCGGGGCGGATGTTGATCTCGATCCGGTGCAGCCCCACGGTGAAGAAGCAGTGGTCCACGGCCAGGGCGAGCGCGGTCGGGATCACGCCCCGGCCCGCGATCCGCCGGTCCACCCAGTAGCCCGCGTGCGCCGAGCGCAGGGAGCCCCACGCGATGCCGGAGACGGTGATCTGGCCGACGAGGTCCCCGCGGTACGTGACGGCGAGCGGGAGCATGCGCCCCGCGCGGGCCTCCCGGTTGAAGCTGCGGACCATCTGCCCGAACGTCGGCGGCGGCGCCGCGTCCGCGTCCGGATGGGTGGCCTCCCACGGGGTCAGCCAGGAGACGTTGGCGGACCGGACCGAACGCCACACCCGCGCGTCCGACCGCCTCAGCGGCCGCAGCTCGACGTCCCCCTCGTGCAGGACGACGGGCCAGACCCACGCACCGTGGTCGACGAGCCCTCGCATGTGCGCATCTTTCCACCGCGCGGGGGCTCCGGCGCCCCCGTCATCGGCGCCGGTTCACCCGCCGCCGCCGCACGCCGGTGCCCCGTCGGCGCCGCACGCTCGCGGCTCCCTCCCCGCCCGCCGTGATCGCCGCCCGGAAGGACGCGATCGGGCGACACGCGCAACTCGCCGCCGCCGGGCGCGCTCGTCCTCCCGGCGGGCGATCACGGGGCGGCCACGAGGTCGCCACAGGGACCGCCAACGGGAGAGGCGGTCAGACGCCGCCGCCGGGGCGGTGGTCGGCGCCGCGGATCTGCTCGACGGCGTGCGGGAGGACCTCCCGCAGCACGGCGATCCCGTCGCGGCAGCCGCCGGGCGACCCGGGGAGGTTGATGATGAGCGTCCGTCCGGCCAGCCCGGCGACGCCGCGCGACAGCGCCGCCGTCCGCACGCCGTGCGCGACGCCGTAGGCGCGGATCGCCTCTGCGATGCCCGACACCGGCCGGTCCAGCACGTGCAGCGTGGCCTCCGGCGTCAGGTCCGTCGGCGACAGGCCGGTGCCCCCGGTGGTGAGGACGACGTCGTACCCGTCCGCGACCGCCGAGCGGAGAGCCGCCTCGACGGGGTCGCCGTCCTGGACGACCACGGGGCCGTCGACGTCGAACCCCAGCGCACGCAGACCCTCGACGAGGATCGGTCCCCCGCGGTCGGAGTACACACCGGCGGCGGCACGGTTCGACGCCGTGACCACCAGCGCTCTAGTCACGCCGCCAGTCCCCCGACCGTCCGCCGCTCTTCGCCGTCACCCGGACGTCGGTGATCGTCGTGAGCTTGTCGACGGCCTTGACCATGTCCACCAGCGCCAGCGCCGCGACCGTCACGCAGGTCAGCGCCTCCATCTCGACACCGGTCCGGTCCGCCGTCCGGACGGTGGCCGTGATGTCCACGCCGTCGTCGGCCACCGACAGCGACACCGCCACCGCGTGCACCGCCACCGGATGCGCGAGCGGGACGAGGTCCGGCGTCCGCTTCGCCGCCTGGATGCCGGCCAGCCGCGCGACGGCGAGCGCGTCGCCCTTGGGCACGCCGTCCCCGCGCAGCAGCGCGACGACCTCCGGCGAGCAGAGCACCCGGCCCGCCGCCGACGCCTCCCGGACCGTCACGGCCTTGGTCGAGACGTCGACCATGCGGGCCTGGCCGCGCTCGTCGAGATGGGTCAGGTCCACGACGCCTCCGACAGCAGCAGGCACTCCAACTCGTCGCCGGCCTCGACGGCGCCGACGCCTTCGGGGACCACGGCCAGGCAGGTGGCTGCGGCGAGGTCGGCGACGAGGTGGGAGCCCTGCGCACCGACCGGCCGCACCGAGAACCGGCCGCCGTCGGCGTCCGGCGAGAGCACGGCCCGGGCGAACTGCCGCCGGTTCTCCGGCGACCGCCACGCCTCGGCGGCCACCGCCCTCACGGCTGTCCGGGACGCCGGGTCGCGCGCCCCCGACAAGGCCCGGATCACCGGACCCACGAAGACCTCGAACGACACCATCGAGCTCACCGGGTTGCCCGGCAGCGTGAAGATCGGGACGCCGTCGATCGTCCCGAACCCCTGGGGCATGCCTGGCTGCATCGCGACCTTCTCGAACCGCACCGTGCCGATCCCGGTGAGTACCTCCTTGACCGTGTCGTACACGCCGGCACTGACGCCGCCGCTGGTCAGCACGAGGTCGGCGTCCCGGGCCGCCTCGGCCAGCAGGGCGCGGACGGCGGCCGCGTCGTCCGGCACGATGCCGAGGTACGCGGCCGTGGCGCCGAGAGCCGAGGCGGCCGCGACGAGCCCGTGGCCGTTGCTCTCGTGGATCTGCCCGGGCCCGAGCGGCCGACCCGGCGGCACGAGCTCGCTCCCGCTGGAGAGCACGGCGACGCGCGGCGAGCGGTGCACGGGCACCTCGGCGCACCCCACGGCGGCGAGCAGCGCGACGTGCCGCGACGTCAGCAGGGTCCCGGCGGTGAGCACGATCTCGCCGACCGACACGTCCTCGCCGGCGCGACGCACGTGCGCCCCGGCGTCCGGCGAGCGGTCGAGACGCACGCTCGTCCCGTCCGCCCAGCCGCCGGTCCACTCCACGGGGACGACGGCGTCCGCGCCGTGCGGCAGCGGGGCGCCGGTCATGATCCGGACGGCGGTCCGCTCGGTCAGCGGCCCCGGCAGCGCACCGCCCGCCGCGCTCTCGCCGCTCACCGGCAGCACGAGCGGCACCCCGGACACCTCGGCGGCGCGGACGGCGAAGCCGTCCATCGAGGAGTTGTCGAAGCCGGGCAGGGCGATCGGCGACGCGACGTCCGCCCCGATCACCCGCCGGTGCGCGCGAGCGAGCGGCACCGTCTCGACCGCCAGCGGCCCGACGGCGGCGAGGCAGTCGGCGAGGTGGCGGTCGACGGAGATCATGCCGGGCTCACGAGTTCATGGCCCCGACGTACCCCCGCAGCCAGGAGCGGAAGTCCGGCCCGAGGTCGCTGCGCTCGCTGGCCAGCTGGACCACCGCCTTGAGGTAGTCGAGCCGGTCGCCGGTGTCGTAACGCCGGCCGCGGAAGACGACCCCGTAGACGCCGCCGCCCTCCCCGTCCTCCTGCGCGATCGTCTGCAGCGCGTCGGTGATCTGGATCTCGCCGCCGCGCCCCGGCTTGGTCTCGCGCAGCACCTCGAAGATCCGCGGGTGCAGGACGTAGCGCCCGATGACGGCGAGGTTGCTCGGCGCGTCCGCCGGGTCCGGCTTCTCGACCATCCCGGTGACGCGGACGACGTCCTCCTCGCCGGTCTCCTCGACAGCGGCGCAGCCGTAGAGGTTCACCTGCTCGCGCGGCACCTCCATCAGCGCGACGACGTTGGCGCGGGTCCGGCGCTGGACGCCGATCATGCGGACGAGCAGCGGGTCGCGCTCGTCGATGAGGTCGTCGCCGAGCAGGACGGCGAACGGCTGGTCGCCGACGTGCTTGTCCGCGCAGAGCACGGCGTGGCCGAGGCCGCGCGGGTCGCCCTGCCGCGTGTAGTGCATGTCCGCGAGGACGTTCGATTTCTGCACCCGCGCCAGCCGCGAGGCGTCGCCCTTGGCCTGCAGGACCTCCTCGAGCTCCCAGGCGCGGTCGAAGTGGTCCTCGAGCGAGCGCTTGTTGCGCCCGGTGATGACGAGGACGTCGGAGAGCCCCGCCGCGACGGCCTCCTCGACGACGTACTGGATGGCCGGCTTGTCGACGACCGGCAGCATCTCCTTCGGCGTCGCCTTGGTCGCCGGCAGGAAGCGCGTGCCGAGACCGGCCGCGGGAATGACCGCCTTCGTCACCACCGGCCCGAGCGACCGCTCAGTGGAGGTCTGCTCGTGCAGCAGATCCGTCATGCCCTCTCCCCTGTCTCCCCCGCGCCCGTCCCCGGACCCTCGCTCGTGCCGACCCGGCGAGGCTATCCGGAACGGCCGGGCGGTGCGGCGGGGAGGTCGGCGACGAGCTCCCCGGCGTCCGCGACGGGCTCCTGACCGGGCAGCACGACCTCGGCGAGGCACCAGCGGTCGCGGCCGGCGGCCTTGGCGACGTAGAGGGCGGCGTCCGCCGCGCGCAGGATCTCGCTCGCCGTCCGGCCGTGGTCGGGGAACGACGCGACGCCGGCCGAGACGGTGACGGCCTGGCTGGCG
>DASQJO010000415.1:0-5055 GCA_035630955.1 Kineosporiaceae bacterium | reverse complement strand
TCTCGATCCTGGCGCGGAGCTGGTCGGCGCTGGCCTTCGGCACCTCCGGGCCGCCGCAGGTCTGTCGCAGCGCCGCGTGCACGGTCGCGTGCGGCTGCGACGTCCGCCGCGCCCAGGCACCGACGAGGCTGTGGAGCTCCTTGCGCAACGCCGACACCTCCCGGTGCGTGGCGACGGGGACGACGTCCGCCACGTCCGCGCCCGGCGCGCGGCGGGAGCGGGCCGCCAGCTGGTCGGCCTGGCGCTGCCGCAGCAACGTCGTCACCTGCTCGGGCTCGAGCAGGCCGGGGATGCCGAGGAAGTCGAGCTCCTCCTCGCTGCCGATCTCGCCGCCGGTGCCGAACTCCTGCTTGTCGAACAGCACCCGGTCGAACGTCGCCTGCGCCTCGAGCGCCTCGAAGCCGGGGCCGTCGAGGGTGTCCGACGCCTTCTCCTCGCGGTTCGCGGCCGCCAGCAGCGCGTCCTCGGGCGTCCACTCGTCGCCGCTCTCGCGAGCGGGCCGGTCGAGCGCGTGGTCGCGCTCGACCTCCAGCTCGGCCGCGAGGCCGAGCAGCAGGGGAACCGACGGGACGAAGATCGACGCCGTCTCCCCGCGCCGCCGCGCGCGCACGAAGCGACCGACGGCCTGCGCGAAGAACAGCGGCGTCGACGTCGACGTCGCGTACACGCCGACGGCGAGCCGGGGGACGTCGACACCCTCGGAGACCATCCGGACGGCGACCATCCAGCGCTGCTTCCCGGCGGCGAACTCCTCGATCCGGTCGGACGCGGTGTCGTCGTCGGACAGCACCACGACGGCGGCCTCGCCGGTCACCTCCCGCAGCACCTTCGCGTAGGCGCGTGCGCTGTCCTGGTCGGTGGCGATGACCAGCGCACCGGCGTCAGGCACGCCCCGGCGGACCTCGGTGAGGCGCGTGTCGGCGGCCGCCAGCACCGAGGGGATCCACTCCCCGCCCGGGTCGAGCGCCGTGCGCCAGGCCTGGCCGGTCATGTCCTTCGTCAGCGGCTCGCCGAGCCGGGCGGCGACCTCGTCGCCGGCCTTGGTGCGCCAGCGCATCTGCCCCGAGTACGACAGGAAGATCACGGGCCGGACCACGCCGTCGCGCAGGGCCTCCCCGTAGCCGTAGGTGTAGTCGGCGCGGGACCGGCGGACGCCGTCCATGCCCGCCTCGTACTGCACGAACGGGATGGGGCTGGTGTCGGAGCGGAACGGCGTCCCGGTCAGCGCGAGGCGCCGCGCCGCCGGCTCGAACGCCTCGCGGACGGCGTCCCCCCAGGAGAGCGCGTCGCCGCCGTGGTGGATCTCGTCGAGGACGACGAGCGTGCGCCGGGCCTCGGTGCGGGCCCGGTGCAGGGCCGGCTTCGTCGCGACCTGGGCGTAGGTGACGGCGACCCCGTCGTACTCCGCGCCGTGCGCGCCCTGGCTGTTCCGGAACGTCGGATCGAGCCGGATGCCCACGCGGTGGGCGGCGTCCGCCCACTGCCGCTTGAGGTGTTCGGTCGGGCAGACGACCGTGACGCGCTGCACGGTGCCCCGCTCCAGCAGCTCCGTCGCGATCCGGAGCGCGAAGGTGGTCTTGCCCGCGCCGGGCGTGGCGACGGCGAGGAAGTCCTGCGGGGTCGAGCGGAGATACGCGTCGAGCGCCTCCTGCTGCCAGGCCCGCAGCTTCGACGCGGTCCCCCACGGCGCCCGCTCCGGGTAGGCCGGAGGCAGGTGCGCGGCCACGGCCGAGCTCGCGTGGCGCGGTCCGTTCTCTGCGCTCACGGGGTCAAGACGCTAACCGATGCCCGCCGGCGACGTGCCGAGGCGGGGATACGGCCCCGGCCGCCGCCGGTGTGCTAGGAGGGGTCCGGTCTCGGCCTCACCCGCAGCGACGCGAGCGCCGCGATCACGCCGACCACGCCCATGACCAGCCAGACGACACCGAAGGCGTCACCGGCCGGGAACGCCGGCGTGTGCAGGGTCGAGAACAGCGCACCAGCGAGGCCGATGCCGAGCAGGCTGCCGAGCGAGTCGCCGACCTGGAGGGCGGCGGAGCTGCGGCCCTCCTCGCCCGGCGGTGACAGCCGCAGGATGAGCACGCTCATGCTCGACATACCCAGGCCCATGCCGCACGCGGCCACGACCCAGGCGAGGGGCACGAGCCAGGCCGGCAGGGCGCCGAGCGGGGTGAGGGCGAGCAGGAGCACGCCCGCTGCCACGACCGCCGCTCCGAGGGTGAGGATCGTCGTGCGCTGCCAGTGCGCCCATCGGCTGCCCTGGGCCCACGATCCCGCGGTCCAGCCGAGGGAGCCGACGGTCAGCGCGCTGCCCGCGAGTGCCGGCGTGATGCCGCGGTGCTCGACGAGCATGAGGGGGATGAAGGCTTCCGCACCGGAGAAGGTGCCGGTGAAGAGCCCGCGGACGGCGACGAGCGAGGGCAGGCCGCGCGCGAGCCGGACGGTCCCCGGCGGGACGAGACCGGGCAGGCAGACGACGACGAGGAGCGCGCCGACGGCCCCGGGGAGCAGGCCGGTGGGGACACCGGCGTCGATGCCGGCCTGCAGCGCGAGGGCACCGCTCGCGAGGCCGACGCCGCGCAGCAGCCGCCTCCGGGTCTCCCCGGCGTCCTGCTCGCCGCTGCGTGCGCTCCCCCGCAGCTGGGGCGCGAGGATGGGGAGCAGGAGCAGCGCGAGCGGCAGGACGACGAGGAACACCGCCCGCCAGGACCAGTGGCTCGCCAGCCACCCGGCGATGGCGGGCCCGACGATCGACGGCAGCACCCAGGCGGTCGAGATCGCGCCGAAGGCGCGCGGCCGCAGGTCGTCCGGGTACACCTCCGCGACGACCACGTAGAGCGAGACGACGAGCAGCCCGGCGCCGAGCCCGGTGACGGCGCGCCCCACGAGGAGCAGCGGGAACGTCGGCGCGAGCCCCGCCGTGAGCAGGCCGCCGGCGAACAGCCCCAGGCCGGTGAGCACGGGCGCGCGCGGCCCGCGGGCGTCGGTCCAGCCCCCGGCAGCGACGACGCCGAGCAGCAGCGTCGCGAAGAACGCCGCGAAGGCCAGCCCGTACGCACGGACGCCGTCCAGCGCCCGCGCCGCCACCGGCATCGCCGTGGAGACGGCGAGCGCTTCGAAGGCGATCAGCGTGACGAGGGTGATGATCGCGATGGTGCCGAGCCGGTACCGCGGCGCGAGCAGGCGAGGCGGCGCTCCCGGGATCGAGGCCGGGGAGGTCAGTCGGACGACCCGCCCTCGTCGTCGCCCGGCGGCAGGCCCTCGTAGATCTCCTTGCAGGCCGGGCAGACGGGGAACCTGCTGGGGTCGCGCCCCGGCACCCACACCTTGCCGCACAGCGCGATCACCGGCTCACCCGAGAGGGCCGACTCGAGGATCTTCTCCTTGCGGACGTAGTGCGCGAACCGCTCGTGGTCGCCGGGCTCGACCGGCTGCTCCACGTGCTCGCGCTCGAGCACACCCGTCGTCCCGCCCTCGGGGTAGGTCGACGGCAGCGGCTCCGGGGACTGGGTGCTCATGGCGACCACTCTAACGAGGGATCAGTTGTGGCTCGGATCCTCGGGGTACGTCGAGAGGAACGCCAGATCGCCGCGCTGCCGCCGCAGCACCTGCCGCCAGAGCTCGTCCGGGGAGTCGGAGAACGCGTCCCGCGCCTCGGCGTCCACGACGTACCAGGCACCCTGCTCGATCTCGTCCTCGAGCTGGCCCTTGCCCCAGCCCGCGTAGCCCGCGAAGATCCGCAGGCCGGCGACGCCGCCGGCGACGATCTCGGGCGGCGTGTCGAGGTCGACCAGCCCGAGCGAGCCGAGGATCCGCCGGACGCCGACCGGCTCGTCGTCGTCCCCGGGCACAGCGACGACCCCGAGCGCGGAGTCGAGCGCGACCGGGCCGCCGCGGAACAGCCGGCCGGGCAGGGTGGCGTACGGCTGCCAGCCGGGCAGGACCACCGACACGTCCACCTCGAGGGGACGGTTGACCACGACCCCGAGGGCGCCGTCCTCCCCGTGGTCGAGCACGAGCACGACGCTGCGCTTGAAGTTGTCGTCCCCCAGGCGCGGGCTGGCCACGAGCAGGCGACCGGTCAACCCTGACATGGACCCATCATGACGGCCGGGCCGCGAGAGCACCGTGAGGACCCCGCCAGTCGGGGTGCTGAGGGTGGCCGCCGACGTCGTGCAGCGGGCCGCCCGGGTCCGGGGTCGGCAGGCCGGACGACGCCCGCGCCGCCCGCTCCACGGCGCCGGCCACGACGCGGGTCACGTCGGGGTGGAAGACGCTCGGGACGATGTAGGCGGGGTTGAGCTCGTCGTCCGCCACGACGGCGGCCAGCGCCCGGGCGGCGGCCAGCAGCATGGCGGTGTCGATGGTCCGGGACTGCGCGTCGAGCAGGCCGCGGAAGACGCCGGGGAACGCCAGCACGTTGTTGATCTGGTTGGCGAAGTCCGAGCGGCCGGTCGCGACGACGGCGGCGGACCGTGCGGCCTCCACGGGATCGACCTCGGGGTCGGGATTGGCGAGCGCGAAGACCACCGCGCCCGGGGCCATGGCCGCGACGTCGTCGCCGTCGATGACGTCCGGCGCGGACAGGCCGACGAAGACGTCCGCCCCGCGCATCGCCTCCTTGAGGGTTCCGGTGACGCCGCGCGGGTTCGTGTGCTCGGCGGTCCAGGCCAGGGACGGCGCCAGCCCGGGCCGGCCGCGGTGGACGACGCCGTCGACGTCCGCGACCACGACGTCGCTCGCGCCTGCGGCGAGGAGGAGCTTGAGGACGGCGGTCCCCGCGGCGCCGGCGCCCGACATGACCACCCGGACCGTGCCCAGGTCCTTGCCCACGACCTTGAGTGCGTTCGTCAACGCCGCCAACGTGACGATCGCCGTGCCGTGCTGGTCGTCGTGGAAGACGGGGATGTCGAGCGCCTCCCGCAGCCGGGCCTCGATCTCGAAGCAGCGCGGCGCCGAGATGTCCTCCAGGTTGATGCCCGCGAAGACCGGCGCCAGGTGGACGACGGTGCGGACGATCTCGTCGACGTCCTGCGTGTCGAGGCAGATCGGGAA
>DASQJO010000414.1:0-2969 GCA_035630955.1 Kineosporiaceae bacterium | reverse complement strand
TGCACCGCAAGCAGGCCAGCGTCTACGACGTCGCGCAACTGCTGCCGCACGCGGCCGGCGGGCTTGTGCTCGCCGAGGTGGAGGTCCTGCGCCGGTTGACCGTCGACCCGGCGCGGCCGTTCGCCGTCGTCCTCGGCGGCTCGAAGGTGTCGGACAAGCTCGGCGTCATCGAGAACCTGCTGACGATCGCCGACCGGCTGCTCATCGGCGGCGGGATGGTCTTCACCTTCCTCGCGGCGCAGGGGCACGAGGTGGGTTCGAGCCTGCTGGAGTCCGACCAGCTCGACACGGTCCGCGGGTACCTCGGGACGGCGCGGGAGCGCGGCGTCGAGGTCGTGCTGCCGGTGGACGTCGTGGTCGCCGACGCGTTCTCGGCGGACGCCGCGCACGACGTCGTCCCCGCCGACGCGATGCCCGCGGGCCGGATGGGCCTGGACATCGGGCCCGAGTCGGCGAAGCTCTTCGCCTCGAAGCTGGCGGACGCCCGGACGGTGTTCTGGAACGGGCCGATGGGCGTGTTCGAGTTCGAGGCGTTCGCCGCCGGCACCCGCGCCGTCGCCGAGGCCCTGACCCACGTCGACGGCCTCACCGTCGTCGGCGGCGGGGACTCGGCGGCCGCCGTCCGGCGCCTGGGCTTCGACGAGAAGGCGTTCGGGCACATCTCGACCGGCGGCGGCGCGTCGCTGGAGTTCCTCGAGGGCAAGACCCTCCCGGGCATCGCGGTTCTGGAGGACTGAGGAATGGCACGGACGCCGCTCATGGCGGGCAACTGGAAGATGAACCTGGACCACCAGCAGGCGACGCACTTCGTGCAGAAGCTCGCCTGGACGCTCGAGGACGCCAAGCACGACTACGACGCCGTCGAGGTGGCGGTGCTGCCGCCGTTCACCGACATCCGCTCGGTCCAGACGCTGATCGACGGCGACAAGCTCGGCCTCCGCTACGGCGCCCAGGACCTGTCACCGCACGACTCCGGCGCCTACACCGGGGACATCTCCGGCGCCTTCCTCGCCAAGCTCGGCTGCACGTACGTCGTCGTGGGGCACAGCGAACGGCGTCAGTACCACGACGAGGACGACGCGCTCGTCAACGCCAAGGTGAAGGCTGCGTACCGGCACGGGCTGACGCCGATCCTCTGCATCGGCGAGCTGCTCGACGTCCGGCGCGAGAACGCCCACGTCGCGCACTGCGTCGACCAGCTCGGAGCGGCTCTCGACGGTGTGACCCCCGCGGCCGCGGAGAAGCTCGTCGTGGCCTACGAGCCGGTGTGGGCCATCGGCACCGGCGAGGTCGCGACACCGCAGGACGCCCAGGAGGTGTGCGCCGCCGTCCGCGCCACGCTCTCCGAGCTCTACGGCCCGGCGCTCGCCGACGCCACCCGCGTCCTCTACGGCGGCTCCGTCAAGGCGGCGAACATCGCCGGGATCATGGCGCAGCCCGACGTCGACGGCGCCCTCGTGGGCGGGGCGAGCATCGATCCGGCCGAGTTCGCGTCGATCGTCCGGTTCCGCCAGCACGTCACGGCCTGACCCTCGCTGCGACCTCTGTGGCGGGACCGGTGGCTCCCGGACGGGAATGACCACGATTTCACGACAGAGGTCGCGCCGGGGACGGCCAAAGGTGGGTCGCGGATCGCTTAGGCTGTCGACACGGACGCCGGCTGAGGGCCGCGTCCGCACGATCCGTGAGCCTGACCGACCATCTCGAGGGAACCGTGACCGCGATCCGCATCACCCTGCAGGTCCTGCTGGTGCTCACCAGCCTCTTCCTGACCGTGCTGATCCTGCTGCACAAGGGTCGGGGCGGGGGTCTGTCGGACATGTTCGGCGGCGGCGCGACCTCGAGCATGGGCAGCTCCGGCGTCGCCGAGCGCAACCTCAACCGCTTCACGGTCGCGGTCGCGCTCCTCTGGGCCGCGGCGATCGTGCTGCTCGGGATCCTCGAGCGCTTCACGGCGACGTTCTGAGCTTTTCCGCGACGCAGATTCTCTGACGAGCACGGGAGGACCGACCGGTGGCGAGTGGCAATGCGATCCGCGGCAGTCGCGTGGGTGCCGGACCGATGGGGGAGGCCGAGCGCGGCGACAGCGCCCCTCGGTTGCAGATCTCGTACTGGTGCGCGAACGGCCACGAGACCCGTCCCAGCTTCTCCGAGGAGGCCGGGGCTCAGCCGCCGGAGTTCTGGGACTGCCCCCGCTGCGGGTTCCCGGCCGGGCAGGATCCGACGAACCCGCCGTCCGCCCCGCGGAACGAGCCGTACAAGACGCACCTGGCCTACGTGAAGGAGCGGCGCAGCGACGCCGACGGCGAGGCCATCCTGCAGGAGGCCCTCGAGGCGCTGCGGGCCCGCAAGCTCGTCCGGTGATCGGGCCGGCGCCCGTCGTGCTCGCCGGGCGCCGCGTCCGGCTGGAGCCCCTGACGCTCGACCACGCACTCGCCCTGGCAGCGGCCGCCGCCGGCGATCGTTCGACGTTCGGCCTGACCCGCGTACCGGACGGCGTCGACGACGCCCGCGCCTACGTCGAGGATGCACTCGACGAGGCCGAGCGCGGGTCGTCCCGGCCCTTCGCGACCCTGCTCGCGGAGACCGGTGAGGTCGTGGGCTCGACCCGGTTCATGGACCTGCAGTACTGGGCGGTCGACGACCGGCCGCCCGGTGTGCCCGTGGTGGCCGAGATCGGCGCGACGTGGCTCGCGCCGTCGGCGCAGCGGACGCCGGTGAACACCGAGGCGAAGTACCTCATGCTCGGGCACGCGTTCGAGACGTGGCGGGTGCAGCGGGTGTCGCTGAAGACGGACGCGCGGAACGCCCGGTCGAGAGCCGCGATCGAGCGGATCGGGGCCCGGTTCGACGGCGTCCTGCGCCGGTTCAACCCGGCCGCGGACGCCGGCCTCCGCGACGCCGCCTTCTTCTCGATCCTCGACGACGAGTGGCCCAGCGTGAAGCCCCACCTCGAATCCCTCCTCCGC
>DASQJO010000413.1:0-5444 GCA_035630955.1 Kineosporiaceae bacterium | reverse complement strand
TGACCGGGTGGTCGACCTCGACGTGGAAGAGGATGTCGACCCGGCGGCTGCTCGGCGCGACGAGTGTCGCGAACGGGAGGCCGACCTCCACGTCCAGCCCGGTCTCCTCGCGCACCTCGCGGACGACGGCACGACCGGCGTCCTCGCCGCGATTGAGCAGACCGCCCGGCAGCGTCCAGCCCTCGCGGTGGTGCTGCTGAAGGAGGAGAACCCGCCCGTCCTGTTCGAGGAAGCACAGCGCGCCGACCGTGTGCGAGGGAGCGATCCAGCGGATGGCGAGCACGCGCAGCGGCCGCGGCATCGCGCGGAACGTGCGCAGCGCCAGCCGGTGCACCGGACCGACCCCGCCGGTTCGCGCCGGGCGCTGCTGGGACGTCATAGCGGGCAGGGTATGTGGGCCGACCGGTACGGTCCCACCGTGCGTGCCGAGCAGCGGGTCGCCGCCCACGGGCGGCTCGTGGACGCCGACGGATCGGTCGCCCTGGTGGCGACCGGTGAGGGGCCGTCCGGCGGCCCGTTCGCGCTGCCCGGCGGCACCGTGATGCACGGCGAGGCCCCGCGCGAGACGGTACGGCGCACGGCCGCCGAGGCGCTCGGGGTGGACGTCGAGCCCGGCCGGGTCCTGGACGTGTTCGCGGACGTCCTCGACGTGCCCGAGCGCGGCGTCAGCCTGCACACCATCCGCGTCGTCTACGACCTCTCCGCCCCTCCCGGATGGCCCGCCCGGCTGCGCGCGGGCGCACGCGCCGTGGCGGCGGCGGACCTCGCGTCGCCGGTCCTCGCGCCCTTCACCGCCCGCGCCCTGGGCCTCGGTCCCCGTGACCGCCGCACCGGGGCCGCGGTCCGGCACGTCGACGCCCGCCCCGTCGAGGCCGCGGAGGACGGCCGGCCGCCCAAGGTGCAGCGGGTCGGCGCGTACGCCCTCGTCCCGGACGCCGGGCGGCTGCTCCTCACCCGCTACGCCGGGTCCGGCCGCTGGTCGCTGCCGGGCGGCGGCATCGACCACGGCGAGCAGCCGCTCGACGCCGTGCACCGCGAGGTCCACGAGGAGACCGGGCTGACCCTGGCCGACGCCCGGTTGACCGACGTCGACAGCGTCCACTTCACCGGCCACGCGCCCGACGGCACGCTCGAGGACTTCCACGCGATCCGGATCGTCTACCGCGGCACCGTCCCGACCGACGCCCAGCCGGCGGTGCTCGAGGTGAACGGCTCGAGCGACGCCGCGGCCTGGATCCCGCTCGCCGAGCTCGACCGCTACCCGGTGACCGGCTTCGTCGGCATCGCGCTGCGGCTGCTGGCATGACGACCGCACCCGCCCGCTCAAGGACGGCCGAGTCGCTGGTGCTCGCCGCGGCGGACGCCGTCGGGCCCGGACTCGCGGCCGAGCCGGACGCCGACCGTCGGCGGGACCTGCTCGTGCTCGCCGCGCTCGCCGCCGTCGAGGCCCGGGACGACGGGGACGGCGTCCGCTCCCTCGCCGACGGGTACGGGCGGCTGCTGCTGGCCTCTCCGGAGGCGGCCGGCGACGGCGTCCGGCTCGTACCGATCGGTGTGGGCGAGCGCCGCCGCCGCGGCGCGTTCGCCACGCCCCGAGGGCTCGCGGCGTCGCTCGCCCGTCGGGCTCTGCCGGTGCCGGTCGGCACCGTCGCCGATCCCGCCTGCGGCCCCGGCGCCCTGCTGCGCGCGGCGTTCGCGCGGCTGCTGGCGCTCGGTGTGCCCACCGGCGACGCGCTCCTGGCCCTGCACGGCGTGGACGCCGACCCCGTCGCCGTCGCCCTGTGTCGCGCCGTGCTCGCCGCGGACGCCCGGCAGGCCGGCGTCGACGTGACGTCCGCCGACCTCGCGGACCGCATCGTCGTCGGCGACGCCCTGCTCGGGCCCGCCGCCGGGCTCGACTGGTCCGCGGCCTTCCCGACCGTGCTGCCCGCCGACCCCTCGACGGTCAGCGGCTGGGGCGGCGGCTTCGACGCCGTCGTCCTCAACCCGCCGTGGGAGCGGCTCAAGGTCGCCGCCCGCGACTGGTCCGGCGCTCCGCCGGCCCGCCTGCGGGAGGACCGGGCGCGGGCCGCCCGCGCGGTCCGGGAGCACGGGCGGCACCCCCTCACCGGCGCCGGCGAGGTCAATGCCTACCTGCCGTTCCTCGAGACGAGCTGGCGCCTGCTCGCGCCGTCCGGGCGGGCCGCCGCCGTCGTGCCCGCGGGCGTGGTGTCGGACCGGTCGTCGTCCCGCCTGCTGCAGGAGTGGCTCGAGCGCGACGTGCTCGAGACCGTTCGTGTGCTGGAGCCGGAGCGGGCGCTGTTCGACGGCGTCACCGGCCGGGTCGGCGTCGCCGTGCTCGCGTTGCGCGGTGGCACGGCGGCGCCGGCAGTCGCCCGGCCGAGGGGCGCGGACGTCGCGGTCGGCGTCGCCGACCCGGACGCCGACGCCGGCGACCGCGCGTTCACCGTCGACGCAGCCACGGTCGCGCTGGTCAACCCGAACACCCGGACCCTGCCCGCGTTCGTGGGTGCGGCGGAGGCGCGGGTCGTCGAGGCCGTGCACCGGCGGGTCCCGGTCCTCGTCACGCGGGGGCCGGACGGGTCGGTCGTCGACGACCCGTGGCAGCTGCGGCTCCTCACGCCGCTGCACATGACCCGCGACGCCCGCGCGTTCCGCACGGAGCCGGGGCCCGGGCTGGTGCCGCTGTGGGAGGCGAAGCACGCCGGGCTGCTCGATCACCGCGGCGGCGGGCGCCCGCAGGTGCGTTACTGGGTGCCCCGCGAGCTCGTCGAGCGCCGGTTCGGCGCGCTCGCCGAGCGCGGGTGGCTCGCCGGCTACCGGAACGTCACGACGTCGGTGTCCGCGCGGACGCTGCTGCCGTGCGCCCTGCCGGTCGTCGGCGTCGGGAACTCGCTCCCGCTGCTGTCGGCGCCACGGCTGCCGTTGCTGCTCGCGGCGCTCGCGAGCCTGCCGGTCGACCACCTCGCCCGGTGCCGTCACGCCGGGGCCAACCTCAACTTCTTCAAGCTCGAGCAGGTCCCGGTGCCGCCGCCGTCGGCGTACGACGTGCCCGCCCCCTGGGACCCCGCGACCACCGTGGAGCGGTGGGTGCTCACCCGGTTCGCCCGCGCGCTGGGCTGGACCCCGGAGCTGTCGGCCCTCGCGTCGGAGCTGGCCGCGCTCGGCGTCCCGGTGCCGGACCTGCTGGAACCGGCGCCGCCGCAGGAGCGGGCCGCGGCCTTCGCGGACCTCGACGCCGCGCACGCCGTGCTCCTCGGCCACACCCGGGCGGACCTGGCTCACGTGCTCTCGACGTTCGGCGAGCTGCGGGCCCGCGAGCTGGCCGCGACGGGACGTTACGTGACCGCCGAGCGCGTCCTGGCGGCCTTCGACCGGCTCGACGGTGACGGAAAGTGGAGCTAGGGGGTTGCTCCGCTGCAGAGCGGGAACCAGGCCACGGTGGGTGGCACGGGGCCCATGGATGCCGGCGGCGGCCCGACGGGCCCTGCCGATCAGGCCCCGGCACGCGAGATGCGAGCGCCTCGGCCCGCCGACGTGGTCGGGGGCCGAGGCGCTTCGGCGTGGGGGCTCAGGCGAAGGCGAGGCCGGCCTTGAGCGCGGCGGCGATGCGCACGACGCGCTCGCCCTGGTAGCGCGCCGCGTTCAGCGCGACGTCGTCCGGCGGGTTGCCCTGGCCGGCGACGAAGGAGGTGCCGTAGGGGTTGCCGTCGGCGAACTTCACGGGGTCCGTGTAGCCCGGGGCCACGACGAGGCCGCCGAAGTGGTGGATCGTGTTGTAGAGCGCGAGGATCGTCGACTCCTGGCCGCCGTGCTCGGTCGAGGTCGACGTGAAGCCCGAGTAGACCTTGTCCGCGAGCAGGTTCTGGCTCCACTGCGGACCGAGCGTGTCGAGGAACTGCTTGAGCTGGGCGGCGATGTTGCCGTAGCGGGTCGGCGAGCCGAAGATCACGGCGTCCGCGTTCACCACGTCGTCGGCGGTGGCCTCCGGGACGTCCTGCGTCTCGAGCCGGTGCTGCACCCAGCCCTCGTTCGTCGCGATGGCCTCCTCCGGGGCCAGCTCGCGGACCTTCCTGATGGTCACCTCCGCGCCGGCCTTCTCGGCGCCCTCGGCGATCGCCTGGGCCAGGCGGTAGATGGTGCCCGTGGCGCTGTAGTAGATGATCGAGACCTTGACCTGTCCGACGGATACGTCGGTCATCGAATTCCCCTCGTCGAAGCAACGGAACCGGCCCGCCGAACGGCGGACCGGTTCCAGAGTTGCAGCGTCAACCCAAGGTCACCTCTCGAGAACGACCCCGCTCAGCGCCGGGCCCGTGCCCCCCGTGCCTCCCGGGCCGCGGACGCGACGCCGCCGCCGAGCAGCAGGGCGCCCGCGACGACGAGGAGGATCAGCACGACCAGCGAGTCGTCGATGCTGACGTCGGTCAGGACGCGGATCAGGCTCGTCCCGCTGACGGCGAGCAGCACGAGCCCCAGGACGACCGTCCGCATGCGGATGCCGCGGGTGTGCCACCCGGTCGGCTCGTCCGCAACGGCGACGGCGACGGAGCGCGTGTCGGCCGCACGGTGCGTGTCGTCCGTGTCGTCCGTCTCGTAGGTGGCCAGGCTGGCCGTGGGCGGGGTCGCCGGGGGGAGGGCCTGGGTCAGCGTGGCGTCGTCGTCGGCCGCGGGGGCGGGCGGGGCGCCGGTCCCGCTGTTCGTCTCGCTGCTCATGTCGCTGCTCATGTCACTGCTCCTGACCGGTCGGTCCGTCGATGGTGAGGTTGCCGATGCCGACGTCCGCGTGGACCACGACGACGGGATCGGCCGAGGTCCGCACGTCGAGGTCGGCGCGCGGGCCGCGGTGCCTGGGGGTGGCGTCGGCCGTCCCGTCCGCGGTGGCCGCCAGGCCGGCGATGTTCTGCACGCCGCCGACACCGGTGGCGCCGACGACGCGGACGCCGACGCCGCTGGGCACCACCACGACGAGGTTGCCCACGCCGACCCGGACGTCGACCTCGGCGGGCGAGGCCGTCGTCGCACCCGGCGCCGTCACGCCACGCAGGTCGAGCCGGGCGTCGCCGACACCGAGCTCGTAGGAGGTGGTGCCCGTGAGGGTGGTCGGGGTCCAGGTCCGCTTGCCCGCCCAGCTGGCGGCGTCCGGCGTGGAGCTGGCGGCCAGCGTGACGAGGGCGAGGAGGATGCCCAGCGGGGCGAGCGCGCCCGCCCGCCGCCCCGCGAGGCCGGTGGCGACGACGCCGAGCCCGACGACGGCCAGTGCGGCGCCCGCCGCGACGGCCACCACCGGATAGGTGGCGCCGAGTACGAGGTCGATCGCGACGACGAGGGCGGCGGTGAGCAGGGCGAGGCCGAGGACGACGCTGGTCAGCGCGTGCGACGGGCGGTGCACGTCGGGCCTCGGCGTCCACCGCGGCACGGGCGGTGCGGGCGGCGCCAGCACG
>DASQJO010000412.1:0-2159 GCA_035630955.1 Kineosporiaceae bacterium | reverse complement strand
TGCGCGGCGGCCTCGGCCTCGGCCTCCGTCGTGGTGAACTCCACGCCTCCGGCGTCCTGGACGGCCGGGCTCTTGAGCCCGATCAGCTCGAGCTTGTACGGCTCCGCGGCGAGCTCGGCGCGGGCCTCGTCGTCCGAGACGACCCGGCGGCGGAAAACCTGGCCCTCCTTGACGATCCGCGCCATGACCTTCTCGAGCGCCTTGAGGTCCTCGGGGGTGAAGGGCTCGGCGACGTCGAAGTCGTAGTAGAAGCCGTCGCGGACGGGCGGGCCGATGCCGAGCCGGGCCTTCGGGTTCAGCTCCTGCACCGCCTGTGCGAGCACGTGCGCGGTCGAGTGCCGCAGGACCGCGAGCCCCTCGTCGCTGTCGACGCCGACCGGCTCGACGACGTCCCCGTCGTGCAGCTCGCGGGCGAGGTCGCGCAGGACGTCGTTCACGCGGGCCACGACCACGGAGCGGTCGCCCTCGAAGAGGTCGGCGGCCGTCGTCCCCGTCGTCACGACCCGTGGCTCGTCACCGGCGGGGGTTTTGACGACGATCGAGACGTCGGACACGGAGTGCTCCTCGGTAGGCGAACGCCCCTCGCTCGGGGGCAGCAGCGATGCTACCGACCGCTCCCCCGGCGTCTCCCGCCGTTATCCCCCGGGCGCGCCCCGCCCGCGCACGAACGACGCGCGGAAGGGCCGCAGCTCGCCGCGGGCGATGCCGCTGGCGATCGTCGGGTCCTCGGTCATGATCCGCCGCGCCGTCTCCTCGTCGGGAGCCTCGATCACGGCGACGCCGGTGTTGATCGTCCCGAGCGTCGGCCCGGCGAGAATGAGCACGCCCTCGTCGAGCATCCGCTGCAGGCGCTGGGCGTGCTCGCCCCAGACCTGCTTCTCGGCGTCCGTCATCGTCGCGGCGAAGTTATCCCGCGGCGGGTGGATGAAGTAGATCCACTCAGGCATCGCGCACCGCGTCCCCCGTTCCGATCCGGCCGGGTCGCTCGACCTCGGCGTACACGCCCAGGCAGTGGTCGGGGCGCCGCACGACGCGGAGCACGGCGGTGCCGACGGTGAGGCGGCGCCCGACGAGCTGCTCCTCGCGCAGGCCGGCCAGGTCGAGGACCAGGTTGGCGCGGGGCTCCTCCAGGCTGCAGGCGCAGTCCGCGGCGTCGTGCTCGCCCCGTGCCGCGGCGTCCAGGGCCTGCCGGGAGACCAGGTGCACCGGCGCGTCGAGCGTCGAGCCGGCCGCGACCGGCGCGAGCCGGACGCGGCGGCCGAGCAGGCCCGTGAGCGCCGCGTCCGCCGCGTCGCCTCGGACGCCGGGAGCGCCGGCGGGCACGGTGACGAGCGGTGCACCGTCGGGGCCGGCCGCGGCCACGACGTCGCGCAGCCGGGGTGCGGCGTCAGCCGTGACGACGCCCTCGTCGGCCACGACCGCCCAGCGCCGGTCGCCGACGACCCCCGCGTCGTCGAGCTCGATCGCCGGCAGCGGCGCGGCTTGCAGGGACTTCACCGGGAAGGCCTTGACGGCCTCCACCCGGCCGAGCACGTCCGGCATGCCCTCACGATAGGGCGCCCGCCTCCTGGGCGCGCCCCTCGGCCCTGGCCTTGAAGCAGCCGTTCTCGGTCCGCAGCACCCGGCGCATCAGCGGCCCGAGCAGCAGGCCCATCACCGGCGCGAGCGGCCCCGTCATCTCGATCGTCAGCGTGTTGCGGGTGCCATCGCCGTCCGGGGCCATGCGGTGGACGCCGGTGAGCGAGACGCCTCGCCGGTCGGACCGCCAGCTGAACTCGCGGCCGGGCTCGAAGGTGGTCACCTCCCAGACGGCGGCGCGCTGCCCGGGCTGCTTGATCCGCGCCCGGGCCCCCATCCGCAGCGGGCCCTCGTCGAGGCGCTCGACCGACTGCACCGTCGGCATGTACGTGGGCCAGTCCGTCACGTCGGTGGTCAGCTGCCAGACGACGTCGACCGGCGCGTCGATGGTCTGCTCGTTCGTCCATTCCATGACGACACTGTACCGTTTGGTACATGACGACGGAAGGGCATGCTCGCGACCAGTTACTGGCCCGGGTGCTGGCCTACGCGGCCGATGAGGGCATCGCCGGCAGGAGCCTGCGCGAGATCGCCCAGGGCGTCGGTACGAGCCACCGGATGCTGATCTACCACTTCGGCTC
>DASQJO010000411.1:0-4322 GCA_035630955.1 Kineosporiaceae bacterium | reverse complement strand
GAGGACGCCGGCGTGCGCGTGCCCGGCGCGGTAGAGGCGGCGCTGGACGTCGGTGGCGCCGACCCGCTCGGTCGCGACGCGGAACAGGAACGTCCCGCCCCACTCCACGGCGAGCAGCGACAGCAACAGGATCCCGGCGGTCCGCGCGGCCTCCTCGCTGAGCGTCACGCCGCTCGTCCGAGCCGGGACCGTGCCGTCTCGCGTGCCCCGCTGACGGGGACCGCACCGACCGCGCGAGGCAGGCCGACGAGCGGCATGTCGACGTACACGCTCTCGTGCCCGCCGTCCGGGACCACGAAGGTCTCGTGCCAGATCCCGACCGCTCCCCCGGCCTCACGCCCCGCGCGGTTGAACGAGCGCCAGGCCGGCCGGTGCGCGGCCTCGGCGTCGTGCGCGTAGGCCAGCAGGCTCTCCAGGTCGCGCCAGTACTGCACCATGAGCGACCCCCGCCCGTGCACCGTGGACGTGACACCGAGCAGTCCGAGGGCGGGATCGCGCTGGAGCTCCTGGAGCATCCTCGGCATGGCGCTCACGACGGGCCACCAGCGGCGGACGGCGAGCGGCCGGTTGACCCTCGCTCCGATGAGGAAGACGACGAGTCCGCCGTCGTGGTTGTGGGTCCAGCGTCCCTGCTGCACGGGCTCCTCCTTGGATAGTGCGACTATCCAAGATTGGACACTGTTACTATCCAATGTCAATGAGGATCTCCGAACTGTCCCGCGCGTCCGGCGTCCCAGTGCCGACGATCAAGTTCTACCTGCGCGAGCGCCTGCTGCCGCCCGGGCGCGCCACGGCCGCGACCCAGGCCGAGTACGACGAGGGGCACGTCGGTCGCCTGCGCCTGATCCGCGCTCTCACCGACGTCGGCCGCATGTCGCTGGCGACCGTCCGCTCGGTGCTCGAGATCGTGGACGCCGGGTCGGAGGCCACCGGAGCCGCGGTCGGCACCGCCCATGAGAGCCTCCCGCCGGTCGTGCCCCAGGGCGACGCGCCGCCCGCCCGCGCGCTGCGCCTCGTCAAGGAGCTCGGCTGGCAGGTGGACGCCGGCTCGGCGTCGCTCCGGCAGCTCGAGGTCGCGCTCGCCGCTGTCGACGAGGTGGGCCTGCCGCTCGGGCCCGACCGTCTCGCGGCCTACGCGGGCGCCGCGCTGGACGTGGCACGCGTCGACGTCGCCGGCGTCCCGTCCGCCGATCCGCAGGAGGCGGTTCGCCACGTCGTCGTCGGCACGGTGCTCTACGAGCCGGTCCTGCTCGCGCTGCGCCGCCTCGCCCAGCAGCACCTCTACGCGGCCGGCCCGCGCCCACAGGGTCGTGATCGGACCGGTTTGCATGATCGGACCGGTTTGCATGATCACCGAAGAAAGGAGGAAGGCCCCCGACCGTGAGGTCGAGGGCCTTCTCGATGTAGCCCCGACGGGATTCGAACCCGCGCTACCGCCTTGAGAGGGCGGCGTGCTAGGCCACTACACAACGGGGCCGTGCAGACCCGCGAAGCCTACCCTGCAGGCTGGGTGGAGTCGCGCTGGGGTACCAGGACTCGAACCTAGACTAACTGAACCAGAATCAGTCGTGCTGCCAATTACACCATACCCCATGGGGGTACCGGCACCGCTGCGAGCAGCGCCTGTCCCGACGGAGAACTCTACCGGGCGCCGGTGCGGCACCCAAATCAACGCGCCTCGCTCCCGCCGCGGTCGACGCCGAGCACCGCGGGCAGCTCGTCGAGCGAACTGATCACCGGCACGTCCGGCGGGGACTCCCCCGTGCCGTGCCGGTCCAGCCAGACCCCGAGAAGGCCGGCGTCCCGGGCGCCGCGGGCGTCGACCTCCAACTCGTCGCCGACGTAGGCCGCCTCCGCCGGCTCGACGCCGAGGACGTCGCACGCGTGCCGGAACAGCCGCGGATCCGGCTTGCCGACGCCGAAGGTCTCCATGCCGACGAGGACGCCGACGCGGTCGAGCAGTCCGACGACGGCGAGCTTCTCGCGCTGGTAGTCGATCCGCATGTTCGTCACGACACCGCGCGCGAGGCCCACGGCGTCCAGCGTGTCGAGCAGTCGCGGCGCGTCCGGGCAGGGCCGCCACGCGGCGCGGTAGGCGTCCTCGAAGGCGGCGTCCCAGGCCTCGAAGAGCTCGGCGTCCACGGCGGGGCCGCCGAACGCGGCATGCAGAGCCGCGACCCGGCGGCGGCGCTGCTCGACCAGGTCGATCCGGCCCTGCGTGTACGCGCGGAAGTGCCCCTCGGCGTCCGTCACCCAGTGCCGCAGTGCCCCCTGGCGGCCCTCGCGGTCCAGGTGCGGGAGCCAGCGCCGCACCACGTGCGCGATGCCGGCTGCGAAGGCGGCGCGGGTGTCGACCAGGGTGTCGTCGACGTCGAGGAGGACGCCCCGGATCACCGGGCGCCGATCAGCGGCGGACCGCGGTGTTGTGCAGGACGCCGATGCCCTCGACCTCCACCTCGACCCGGCTGCCCGGGTGCATCGGGCCGACGCCGGCGGGCGTACCGGTGAGGATCACGTCGCCGGGCAGGAGCGTCATCGCCGACGTCACGAACGCGACGACGGACGGGACGTCCACGATCATCTGAGAGGTCCGGCCGTCCTGCACGGTCTCGCCGTCCAGCCGGGTCGTCACGCGCAGGTCCGCCGGGTCGATACCCGTCGCGAGGTAGGGGCCGAGCGGGCAGAAGGAGTCCGAGCCCTTGGCCCGCCACCACTGTCCGTCGCCCTGCTGCCACTCCCGCACCGTGACGTCGTTCGCACACGTGTAGCCGAGGATCACCTCGCCGGCCCGCTCCTTGGGGACGTCGCGGCACACCCGCCCGATGACGATCGCGAGCTCGCCCTCGTAGTCGACCCGTTCGGCGCCGGCGGGCAGCACGATCGGGTCGCCGGGCCCGACGACCGAGGTGTTCGGCTTGAGGAAGACCAGCGGCTCCTTCGGCACCTCGTTGCCGAGCTCGGCGGCGTGCTCGGCGTAGTTGCGCCCGATGCCGAGCACCTTGCTCCGCGGGATCACCGGCGCGAGCAGGCGCGCGTCGTCGAGCGCGACGCGCTCGCCCGTGAACTGGATCGGCGTGTAGAGCGGGTCGCCGGTGACGACGGCGATCTCGGCACCTTCGACGACGCCGAAGCGGGGGTCCTCCCCCGTGGTGAACCTCGCGATGAGCACCCCGGGAGCCTAACGACGGACGGGACCGGCCCGGCCCGTCGGGGCCTGTGCGAAGCTGACGAGATGGCCGCCGTCCTGCCCCGCGAGGTGTGGGAGCGGCACGAGGCGGCCCATCACGCGCGCGTCGACGCCCTCCTCGAACGGCACCTCGACCGTGGCCGCCGGGGCGAGGCGCACCCGGTCGAGGACTTCCTCTTCACGTACTACTCGCTGCGGCCCGCGCAGCTGCGCCGCTGGCACCCCGGCGCCGGGGTCGCGCTGCTCGACGCGGGCGAGCGCGCCTCCTGGCGGGACCACGTCGCCGTCGACGGTGCCGTCATGGTCGACGTCCGCACCTTCCTGGACCGGCGTGCGGACGCGGTGCGGCACGCGCGCACCCTGCTGGCCGCCACCGCCGAGCGCCCGGCGCAGCTGGGCTGCTTCGGGCTGCACGAGTGGGCGATGGTGTACCGCGAGCCGCGGCGCCGCCACCCCGTGCCGCTGCGGCTCGGGGAGGCGGGCACGGACGCCGTCGTCGAGTCGCACCGGATCCGGTGCAGCCACTTCGACGCCTACCGGTTCTTCACCGCCGCCGCTGCGCCCCGGAACGCGCTGCGGCCCGACCGCGCGAGCACCGTCGCCCTCGAGCAGCCCGGCTGCCTGCACGCCACCATGGACCTCTACAAGTGGGCCTACAAGCTGCTGCCGGTGGTGCCGTCCGAGCTCGTCGCCGACGCCTTCGAGCTCGCGCGGGACGTGCGGGAGCTCGACATGCGGGCCTCCCCGTACGACCTGTCGGCCCACGGCTACGAGCCCGTGCGTATCGAGACCGCCGCGGGCAAGGCGGCGTACGTCGCCGCCCAGCGCGAGTTCGCCGAGCGTGGCCCGCTGCTGCGGGCGCGGCTCCTCGCCGCCCTCGACCCCCTGCCGCTGGAGGCCGCGTGTTCGTCCTCGTCGTGAACTACACCGCGCCCCTGGAGCGGATCGACGAGCTGAGGCCCGCTCACGTCGCCTACCTGCAGGAGCACTACGCCGACGGCACGTTCCTCGTGTCCGGCCGGCAGCGGCCGCCAGCGGGCGGCGTCATCGTCGCCGCGGACGCCGACCGCGCCGAGGTCGTCGACCGGGAGGTTCACGCCGCCGACGGCGCCGCTGGCGTCGCCGAAGAAGGTCG
>DASQJO010000410.1:0-4074 GCA_035630955.1 Kineosporiaceae bacterium | reverse complement strand
GCTCGGCATCTCGCTCGCACCCGAGACCGCTCACCTGACGACGATCCTGCAGGCCGCCGACGAGGCGGATCGGCGCGGCCTCGACCTGTTCGGCGTCCAGGACCACCCCTACCAGTGGCGCTTCGTCGACACCTGGACGTTGCTGACCGCGGTCGGCGTCCGGACGCGGCGGCTCCGCGTCTTCGCCGACGTCGCCTGCCTGCCGCTCCGCCCGCCGGCGATGCTCGCCACGGAGGTCGCGACGCTCGACCACCTCACCGGCGGCCGCGCCGAGCTCGGCCTCGGCGCGGGTGGGTTCTGGGACGCGATCGTCGCGATGGGTGGGCCGCGCCGGACGCCGGGGGAGGCGGTCGAGGCGCTCGAGGAAGCCCTCGACGTGCTCGAGCTCATGTGGAGCGGGCAGCGCAGCGTCCGCTACGACGGGCGGCACTATCGGCTGCGCGGCGCGCATCCGGGGCCGCAGCCGGTGCACCAGATCGGCCGATGGATCGGCGCCAACGGGCCCCGCATGCTCCGCCTGATCGGACGCCGGGCCACCGGCTGGATCCCCTCGAGTGGATATGTCCCGCCCGATGAGCTGCCGTCGAGGATCGCCGTCATCGAGGAGGCGGCGGCGGAGGCCGGTCGCGACCCGGCAGAGATCCGGCGCATCTACAACGTCGGGGGAACCATCGGGGCCGCCGGAACCGGCTGGTTCGAGGGCGGGCCGGAGGCGTGGGCGGACCAGCTCGTCACCCTCACCCGCGACGTCGGCATGACGGACTATGTCTTCTGGCCGGCGCAGGACCCCGTCGTCCAGGTCATCCGCTTCGCCGAGGAGGTGGCGCCGGCCGTCCGCGAGGCGCTGGGGTGACCCTCAGCTCTCCAGAACGTCGACCAGCACGTCAGCCTCGGCACGGAGCCGCTCGGCACGGTCGGGCTGCCCGCCGACCTCGAACTCGATGGCCGCCGAGAGCCGCTCGTCGATCTCGGTGCGCAGCACGGTGAGCTGCTCGTCGTCGCTCAGACGGCGGCGCGCCGTCTCGGCAGCCCCGACGCCGACGACCGTGCCGGCGAGCCGCGAGTGGGTCGCCGTCGTGGTGCCGTCGGGCGACGCGGCAGGCACCGCTTCGGCGTTGTCGAGCGCCGCGAGCGCGGACCGGAGCGCGGACAGGGCGACGGGGTTCTTGGCGCGCATGGCTTCGCGCAGCGAACCCCTCAGCCGTTGTCGGACGGCGCCCTCGGGCATGCAGGCCACGGTAGAGGGCACGCAGATCAGCGGTCACCCGCCTCGGTGCGCGTAGGCTCCCGGAATGATCTCCGATCCGGTGGTCGTCGGCGCAGGGCCGGCGGGCCTCGCCGTCGCCGCCACCCTGACCGGACAGGGGCGGCCGTGCGTCGTGCTCGAGCGGGCCGAGTCCGTCGGGGCCTCGTGGCAGGGTCGCTACGACAGCCTGCGCCTGCACACGGTGCGGTGGTTGTCCGGTCTGCCCGGCGCTCAGATCCCACGCCAGTACGGGCGGTGGGTCGCCCGCGACGACTTCGTCGCATACCTCAGCGACTACGCCGAGCGCTTCGGCGTCCGCCCCGAGTTCGGCGTCGAGGTGACCCGGATCGACCGCACCGGCGAGGCCTGGACCCTCCGGACGTCGCGTGGCGAACGGACGGCGTCCGCCGTCGTCGTCGCCACCGGCTACAGCCGCGTGCCGTACGTCCCGGGCTGGCCGGGCCGCTTCGAGGGGACGCTCCTGCACTCCGCCGACTACCGCGAACCCTCTCCGTACCGGGGACGGCACGTCCTCGTCGTGGGCGCGGGCAACTCGGCGTCCGAGATCGCGGTCGACCTGGCGAGGGCGGGCGCCCGTGTCGACCTCTCCGTCCGGACGCCGCCGAACATCGTGCGACGCGACACGTTCGGCGTCCCCAGCCAGCTCCTGGGCGTGGCCCTCAAGCACGCGCCCGAGCGCGTCATGAACCCGCTGTCGCGGGCGCTCCGCCGCGTCTCCGTCCCCGACCTGGCGTCGTACGGCCTCCCGGCGCCGCACGGCGACGGCTTCACGCAGTTCCTGCGCACCCGGACGGTCCCGATCCTCGACCACGGCTTCGTCGGCGCCGTCCGCGCTCGCCGGATCCGGATCGTCCCCACGATCGAGAGCTTCGACGGACCCGAGGTCCGGCTGGCGAGCGGCGAGATCCTCCGCCCCGACGTCGTCCTGTGCGCCACGGGCTATCGAACGGGACTCGAACCGCTGGTCGGGCACCTCGGCGCGCTCGACGAGCGCGGCCTGCCGAAGGTCCACGGTGCTCAGACCCTGCCTCAGCTGCCCCGCCTCTACTTCGTGGGCGTCACCGTGGAGCTCGCCGGTCTGCTGCGCGAGATCGGCCTCGAGGCCCGGGACGTCGGCCGAGCCCTCGCGACCTCGTGACGCTACCGCGCGCCGGCGCCCAGCCACTCCCCGAGCCGGTCCCCCGGCACGAGCGGCGCGATCGCGTCGCCCTGCGCCACCGTGACACCGAGCTCGGCGAGCAGCGCGGCCGACGCCGAGTCGTCCACGCCGACGGCCACCGGCGTGAGGCCCGTGCGAGCGGCCACGACGCACAGCGCGCGGGCGAACTCCAGGTCGGCCGACGACCGCGACAGCGCGCCCACGTCGAGAAGGAGCTCGGACACCGGCAGCGCCTGTGCCAGCGCGAGGGACCGGGCGGCGGTGCCGTCCGTCTCGGCCGCCACGCGGACGCCGAGGGCCGCGAGCCCGACCACGGCGTCGCGAGTCGACGGGGCGTCCAGCGCCGAGGCCGCCACCTGGACGGTCAGCAGGTCGGCCGGAGCGCCGGTACGGGCCAGGACGGCGGCCACCGTAGCCGCGACGTCGGCGGATGCGAGCTGTTCGTCGGTGAGAGGGGCACTCACCCCGGACGGCCGGCGTGCGGTGTTGGCGCGCCAGACGAGCGCCTGCCGGCAGGCCATCTCGACCAGCCAGTGCGTGAGCACCCGCCCGTAGCCGTCGGCGTCCGCCTGCGCCAGTGCCTTGCGGCCGTGCAGGACGCCGATCGCCGGGTGATCCCACCGGAGGGCGACCTCGCTCTGCGCGATCACACCCGTCCGGACGTCGATGCGGGACCGGTAGCCCACGGACGCGCCGTCGGGTAGCTGCAGGCCGACCGGGAGACGCGGACGGGTCCGGCGGAGGACGTCGAGGGCCACGAGCAGACGGTCGTCAGCGCGCGCCGCGGGTGAACGTGGCGTTCAGGTGACGCGGTCATGGATCAGCGGGCTGCGGAAAGCGATGCGTCACCCGGTCGGGGCAGCCGCCCCGCCGGCGGCGTCCCCGCCCGACCGGGCACGGGGACGCCGTCGCGGTCGGCGGGCGCGATCACACGGCGCGGGTCAGGGCGAACAGCGGGATGATCCGGTCGGTGTTCTTCTCGTACTCGCCGAAGCCGGGCATGCGCTCGACGATCCGCTTCCAGAGCAGCTCGCGGTCCTCGCCGGTGATCTCCACGGCGTCCACCTCGAACGTCTCGGTGCCCACCTCGACGGTGACGTGGGGGGTGGCGAGCAGGTTGTAGTACCAGTCGGGGTTGGTGGGCGCTCCGCCCTTGGACGCGATGATCACGTAGCGGTCGCCGTCCGGGAAGTAGGCGAGCGGGTTGACGCGCTCGACGCCGGACCTGCGGCCGACGGTGTGGAGAAGGAGCAGGGTGCCGCCCTCGAAGCGTCCACCGACGCGCCCTTCGTTGGCGCGGAACTCCTCGATGATCTTCGCGTTCCAGTCGCTCACTGCGTCCTCCGGATCGATGTGGATGCTGCTTGTCGCGTCAACCTATCTGTCGTGGAATCGATTCCGACTCCCGGCTCGGCGCGGAGTCCGTGCTCCCGTTTTGCTGCGTTACGCGGGTTGTGCCGCTCCCGGCGCTCGCCGGAGCGGCACAACCCGTGCATTGCGGCACAACGGGCGCAAGCAGTCCGGCGCGGCGCAGGTGGGCGATGCGGCACCAGGGAGCGAGCCGCAGCGGTCAGGGGGTGGTGGCGGGGGCCTCGAGCACGCACCAGACGGCCTTGCCCTGCGGCGTCGGGCGCGTACCCCAGCGCTG
>DASQJO010000409.1:0-5872 GCA_035630955.1 Kineosporiaceae bacterium | reverse complement strand
CCGCGCTCGACGGCGCGGGTCATGTAGCTGCCGACGTCGGGATCCGGGTAGAACGTCGCCGTCGGCAGCGCCCCCGGCGTCCGGTCGGCGAACTCCAGCACCCAGTCGTTGAGCCAGGCGGCCATGCCGGGCCGGTGCGGGTACACCAGCGGCGCGAAGGTCGTCACGCCGAGCCTCCGCAGGACGGCGAGCCGCTCCTCCTCCGGCAACCGGTAGCGGACGGGCCAGGCCATGCCGTAGTGCCGGCCCGCGTCGTCGAAGTAGGCCCACACCTTGCGGAGCACGCGCTCGGGAAGGAAGTGGGTGTGCAGGTCGACGAGCCCCTCGGGGACCACCTCCCCCACCCAGTCCGGCAACCGCTCCTCGCCCGTCATGGCCGGATTCCACCACGACGCGTTTGCCGATCTCCGCCCCGGGCAGGGCAGCGGGGAACCTGACGACGTCCGATGGGGAGCTCATGAAGAACCTGACCAAGGGAGCCGTCGCCGTCACGGCACTGACGGTCGCCCAGAAGGTGGCGAAGCGGGTCCTCGCCGGCGACGACGGCCCGAGCCGCGGCGACGGCAAGGACAGGTGGCACGCGGCCACCGTGAACCTGCCGCCCGAGCGCGTCTCGGACGACGGCTCGGCCCCGCCGCCCCTGCGGGACATGGCCGGCATCGAGGTGCGCATGCAGAAGGCGCCCGCCGACAAGGGCACCGAGATCTACGTGAGGTCCACCGGCGCCGACGTCGCCGACGTGCGCAGGGCGCTGCGCGAGGCCAAGTCCCTCCTGGAGACCGGCGACGTGCTGCTGCCGGCCGGTCCCCCGACGACGGAGCCGACACCGCTGAACACGCCGATCCGGACGGCGACCGCGCACGGACGTGAGGAGGGCCGGCTGTGAAGGCCGCGACGTGGGAAGGCGTCAACGAGGTCGGCGTCCGCGAGGTGCCGGATCCGCAGATCCGCAACGCCGGCGACATCATCGTCAAGGTCGCCCGCACCGTGACGTGTGGCAGCGACCTGCACCTCATCGGCGGCTACGTCCCCTTCATGGAGAAGGGCGACGTGCTCGGCCACGAGTTCGTCGGCGAGGTCGTCGAGGTCGGTGCCGGCGTCACGAGGCACAGGGTCGGCGACCGGGTCGTCGTCAGCTCGTTCATCGCCTGCGGGAACTGCTGGTACTGCCGCAACGAGCTCTACTCCTGCTGCGACAACACGAACACCAACCCGGCCGTGCTCGAGGACCTGTGGGGCTTCGCCCCCGGTGGCTGCTTCGGGTACTCGCACGCACTCGGCGGCAACGCCGGCAGCCACGCCCAGTACATCCGGGTGCCGTTCGCCGACGTCGGGGCGTTCACCATCCCCGACGAGGTCAGCTACGACCGGGCGCTCTTCGCGTCCGACTCGGTGTCGACCGGCTGGACAGGCGCCGACCTCGGCGGGGTCAAGGGCGGGGACGTCGTGGCCGTCTGGGGCGCCGGTGCCGTGGGACAGATGGCGGCGCGCGCCGCGACGCTGCTCGGCGCCGAGAAGGTCGTCGTGATCGACCGCCTCGAGAACCGGCTGGCCATGACGGAGAAGCACGTCGGCGTCGACGTCCTCGACTACGAGAAGGTCAACATCGGCGATGCCCTGCTGGAGTACACCGGCGGCCGGGGGCCGGACGTCTGTATCGAGGCGGTCGGCATGGAGGCCCACACCAACGGCCCGCAGCACGTGTACGACCAGGTCAAGCAGCAACTGCGGCTGCAGACCGACCGGCCGATCGCGGTCCGGGAGGCGATCTACAACTGCCGCAAGGGCGGCAGCGTCTTCGTGCTCGGCGTCTTCGCCGGGTTCGTCGACAAGTTCCCGCTGGGCGCCATAATGAACAAGGGCCTGACGGTGCGCGGGGCGCAGATGCACGCGCCGCGCTACCTGTCCATGATCATGGAGCGGATGGCCCGCGGCGAGATCGTCACCGAGTACCTCGCGACGCACGTGATGCCGCTCGACGACGCCCCGCACGGCTACGACATCTTCAAGAACAAG
Source organism: Kineosporiaceae bacterium (assembly GCA_035630955.1). Taxonomy (GTDB): domain Bacteria; phylum Actinomycetota; class Actinomycetes; order Actinomycetales; family Kineosporiaceae; genus DATKNA01. The sequence goes on along the minus strand of DASQJO010000409.1, from coordinate 3,856 downwards.
GAGGACAACTGCGTGCGCGCCGTCTTCCTCCCCAACGGCTGACCCCCACCCCCCTTCGCGCTGATCATGCACGTCGCGGCGACGTGCATGATCAGCGCGAGGGCGGCGAGACGACGTTGCGCAGGTCGCGACCGGCCGCGTAGCGCTCGAACTGGTCCTTGAGCAGGGCGCGGGCCCGCGGCGGGAACGCGCTCGTGTCCCCCCCGACGTGCGGGCTGATCAGGACGTTCGGCGCGCGCCACAGCGGGTGGTCCGCGGGCAGCGGCTCCGGGTCGGTGACGTCGAGCCCCGCGACCAGCCGACCCGCCTCCAGCTCCGCGACGAGCGCGTCGGTGACGACGACGGGTCCGCGGCTCACGTTGACGAGCAGCGCGCCGTCCGGCATCGCGGCGAGGAAGCGCGCGTCCACGAGCCCTCGGGTGGTGTCGGTGAGCGGCGTCGCCAGGACGACGACCTCGTGCCGCGGCAGCAGCTCCGGCAGCTCGTCGACGCCGTGCACGTGCCCGTGCTCGTCGTCACGGGCCCGCGTGCCGACGCGGGTGACCGACACCTCGAACGGCTCCAGCCGGGCGATGATCGCCGACCCGATCCCGCCGACCCCGACGACGAGGACCCGGCGATCGGCCAGGGCGGGACGGGTGCCCGACGCCCAGACACCGCGCTCGGCCGCCCGCACGAAGTCGGGGAAGCCGCGCAGCGCGCCGACCGCCAGCCCGACCGCGAGCTCCGCGGTCGAGGCGTCGTGGATGCCGGCCCCGGTGGCGAGCGTGACGCCGTCCGGCACGTGCGGCAGGACGTTCTCGTAGCCGGCGCTCAGGGTCTGGACGACGCGCAGCGACGGCAGCTCCGCGAGCCGGGGCAGCACCTCGGACGTCCCCATGTAGGGCAGGACGACCATCACCGGCTCGAGCGAGGTGCTTTCCCTCATGTCCCACAGGCGGATGTCGACCGGCTCCTCCCCCGCCGGCCACAGCTCCAGCCAGCGCTCGTCGGGCACGGTGACGACAGGCGAGTTCACGAGGAACTCCTACCAGAGCGATCAGCGCGGTGCGCGTTCGTCGGTCAGCGGCCCGAGGCGCTCGACCTCCACCACGCGCTCGTCCCAGTCGATGCGCCGGACGGACGCCCACGGCGCGTACGACAGGTCCCGGTTGACGAGACGGACGACGGCGCGCAGCACCCGGGGACCCAGGACCTCGCGGCGGTCGTACCCGAGCATCGAGCCCTGGACGCGGGATCCCACGACGAGCCCGTCGACGACGTAGCTCTGGAGACCGGGGCCGCCGGCGAGGCGGACCTCGTTGACGAACCCGGGACAGCTCCCGTCCGGCAGCCTCACGCGCGAGCCGAGCAGCTCGCTGATCCGGTGCCGGACACCGGGACCTCCGGTCACGGCCGGGTCAGTCCGCATGGCCCGCCCCCGGGATGCGGTCGACGACGTAGTGCCGGACCCACCGCTCCAGCCCGTCCACCCGCAGCTCGTCGGCGGAGGCGGAGACGTGGACGGCGTTGTCCGTGCCCGTGACGAGCGCGGCGTCGATCCGGCCGGGCTGCGGGTCCTCCTCGGTCCGCAGCCGTCGCCAGATCGCCGTCGTCCAGCGGCCCGGGCGCCCGCCCGTGCGCGGTCCGAGCGCCCCGGGACCGCACAGCAGGGCGGCGACGGCGAGCCTGCCGTCCGCGCGCACGGCGAGCTCGATGTCGTCGACCTTGGCCACCGGCCTGCCGTCGCGGTCGACGATCTGACGGTCGAGCAGATGCAACTCGGCGTCGTACTGCCGGCGGAAGCCGGGCTCGTCGCGTCCGGGCACTACTGACCTCCCCGGGTGAGGATCATGAGCGGGATCGCCGCCACCGCCACGACGAGTATGACCACGAGGTAGACGCTGCCGAGGACGTTGGCAAGCCGTCCGTTGACGCGCTCGCCCATGTAGTCGGGGTCGTTGGCGATGACGAGGATCGGCAGGTAGGTCAGCGGCAGGGCGAGCGCGGAGAAGACGACCGAGTACTCCGTGACCGCCACCGGGTCCACCGTCGTGAGCAGCACGGCGACGGCGACGAGGGTCGACAGCAGGATGACCGCGTGGAACCGGGCGGCCTGCCGAGGGGCCACGAACTTGCCCCAGCTCCAGCCGTAGAACTGCGCGATGCTGTAGCCGACGGAGAGCCCGGTCTCGCAGGCGGCGCCGAAGGTGGCGGCGAAGAAGCCGAGCAGCGCGATCGCCACGCCGATCTTCCCGAGCGCGATCGCCACCGGGAGCGGGACCTGCGACAGCGACTCCACCTCGACGCCGGCGGGCAGGAAGACGACAGCGGTGACGGCCGCGACCGCCAGCGAGAGCGCGCCCCCGAGCGGGAAGCCGAGGAACACGTTGAGCCGCATCGTGCCGACGTCCTTCTCGCCCCAGTGCTCCTCGACGCCGCCGCTGGAGAAGAAGAAGACCTCGTACGGGGTGAGGGCGGCGCCGAAGAGCGCGACGGCGTAGTAGCAGTACTGCGTCCAGGTGTTGTCCGCCCCCGGACTGAAGCTCGTGACCTGCGCCCACAGCGCGCCCCAGTCCGGGTCGAGCTTCCACAGCGCGACGGCGAAGACGACCAGCGCCAGCCCGACCAGGCCGAACACGTTCTCGAGCACGGAGAACCGGACCCGCCAGAGGACGATCCACAGCGCGGCGGCGACCACCGGCACCCAGAGCACCTCGTTGACGCTCGTGGCGATCTCGATGGCGAGCGCCACACCGCCGATCTCGGCGATGAACGTCAGGAACGTGACGCCCATCGACGCGAGCAGGTTCGCCAGCCCGATCCGGGGGCCGAGCCGCTCCCGGACGAGGTCGAACGTCGCACGCCCGCTGATGGCGGCGACCCGCCCGCTCATCTCGGAGAACACCACGATCCCGATCACGCCGACGACGACGACCCAGGCCAGCGACAACCCGAAGCGGGACCCGACGAGGGCGTTGGTGACGAGGTCACCGATGTCGACGAACCCGCCGATGGCCGTGAGGATCCCCAGGGCGACCGCGAAGATCTTCTTCACGGCAGCGTCTCCGGCGCCTTGTCCAACGCGTCGGCGCTGCGGGTGACGGCCACCAGGGCCGCGCGCATCCCGGCCCGGTCGTCCCGCCGGACCGCGATCCGGGCGGCGGCGACGGCGTCCTCGGCGTCCGACAGCAGCTGGGTGGCCTGCCGCCGCACCGAGTCCGCGCCGCGCGGCGGCTGGAGGCCCTCGAAGGTGCCGGCGGTCGACGTGAGCGACGTCTCCGCCGTCGACACCGCGTCGTCGGCCGCGCGCCCGAAGGTCAGGTCGCGCAGCCGCGTGCGCAGGACGATCGCCACCGTGGCGACCGAGCTGTGCGCCGCCTTCGTCGTGCTCACGGCCTCGTCCCGGTAGAGGGAGGGGTCGCCTTCGGGCGTGGCGCAGGCGGACGCCGTCAGCGCCGCCGCGGCCGCGAGCACGGCGGCGCGCCAGCGCGACCGGTCGGGGCGAAGCGCCCGCGCGGTCACCGGTCGTCCCGGAGCAGGACGACGCCGAGCGCGACGAGGAGCACGGCGTACATGCCCCAGGCCAATGCGAGTGTCACGCTCCGGTGATTCCCACCGGAGCGATCATGCAAACCGGCCCGATCAGGCGACCCGCACACCCCCGCACACGCCGCATACCTGCCCGTGATCATGCAATCCGGTCCGATCATGCAATCCGGTCCGATCATGGACGGGCGCTCACCCGCACGCCCTGACCACCGCCAGCCGCCGCTGCGGCGCTGTCAGGACGTCGACCCCGTCGATCCACTGCTCGATCGCCCCCACCGGCAGCGCGCGGACCTCGGGGTCGCCGATCGCGGCGCGGAGCCGCTCG
>DASQJO010000408.1:0-4257 GCA_035630955.1 Kineosporiaceae bacterium | reverse complement strand
GACCCGTCGAGACCCGACTCTTCGAGCTCCCGGACTGAGCGCGTGCCTGATCGCCTCTGCGGTCGGGATCGTCCCCGCCGCCGAGCTCGGCGTGCGTCAGGAGCGAGAGCCGAACACGGTGGGGTTCTCGAGAACGGCCCGGTAGCCGCCGCCGGCAGAAGCAAGCCTGGTGACCCAGATGAGCCAGTACCGGTGCTTGGCGTCACCCTTCACGGAGAGCGTGGTGGAGCCGGACGCCGACGGGTCCGTGGCGACGCGCTGGTACCCCGACGCGGACGTCGAGCCCGAATCACCGGTACGGAGCTCGACGGCGATGGGGCCGCCGTCGACGTTCAGCGTCACTCGGCCGACCTGCTTCGCTCCTCCGAGGTCGAGGAGCAGACCGACGCCGTCCTTGAGATTGCCGAAGTCGGCGCTGGCGTAGGTCTGCGTGCGCCATGCGGCCCCGTCGCGCCGGAAGCCACTCCCGCCGGAGGGGTCGACCGTCGTGATCGTCGCGGGCAGCTTGACGGCGGCGCTCGACCCGGACGGGCCGGCCGTCGTGGTGCTGCCCCGGCCGCGAAGTGCGACGGCCCCGACCACGACGACCAGCACGAGCGCAGCAGCCAGCGCGACGAGGACGACCGGACGACGGGCGCCGGACGAAGGCCCGGCCGGGGCCGTCGACGACGGCGTCGCCGGGCTCTCGTCGCGGGAGGGCGGCTGGGTCACGACGGTCGGCTCGTCCTCGACGACGACCGGGAGCTCCTTGGTGTGCGGCAGGCCCTCCCCGCTCGTGACCGGCGGGATCACCTCGGTCTTGTTGTCGCGGGCGGTGTCGGGGTGCTGCTCGTCGGTCACCGATCGGTTCCTCCTGGTCCGGGGTCGTCCACACCCAGTGTCCCGGTTCGCCCGGTGCTCGGAGTCACCGCCCCGACACGGCACCGTGGTAGAAACCGCCCGTGACGACCGCAACGCGGGACCGCACGCCGTGGCGCCGTCCGATGGTGGCGCGCGCGACCGACGAGGACCACCGCGTCTCCACCCCGCTCGAGCTGCTCTTCGACCTCACGTTCGTGGTCGCCGTGTCGCAGGCCGCGGCGTCACTGGCGCACGGCCTGGCCGAGGGGCACACGGCGTCCGCGCTGGTGGGCTACGTGCTCGTCTTCTTCGCCATCTGGTGGGCGTGGATGAACTTCACGTGGTTCGCCTCGGCCTACGACACGGACGACGTCCCCTACCGCCTGCTCACGCTGCTGCAGATGGCCGGCGTCCTCGTGCTGGCGGCCGGGGTGGCGCCGGCGTCCGACGGCTACGACTACCGCACGGTGACGTGGGGGTACGTCATCATGCGGCTGGCCATGGTCGTGCAGTGGCTGCGCGCCGGCGCAGCGGACCCGGAGCGCCGGCGGACCGCCCGCCGGTACGCCCTGGGGATCGGGGTCCTGCAGGTGCTGTGGATGCTGCGGCTGCTCCTCCCCCGCGAGCCGGTGACCGTGGTCCTCGTGTCGTTCGCCGTCCTGGCCGCGGCCGAGCTCGCCGTCCCGTACTGGGCCGAGCGTGACGTCAGCACGACCTGGCACCCGCACCACATCGCCGAGCGGTACGGCCTCTTCACGATCATCGTGCTCGGCGAGTGCGTGCTCGGAGCGACGACGGCGTTCCAGGGCGCCGCCGCAGGCTCGGGGTGGAGCGCGGCACTGATCACGACCGGCGCGGCCGGGCTCGTCCTGGGGTTCGCGCTCTGGTGGTTGTACTTCCTGCGCGAGGCGGCGACCGGGCTGGAACAGCGGCGGGAGCTGTCGTTCCTGTGGGGCTACGGCCACCTGATCGTGTTCGCCTCGTTGGCCGCACTCGGAGCCGGTCTCGAGGTCGCCGTCGCGGCGGTGTCCGGCCACGAACTCCACATCGGCGACGCCGCCGTCGTGGCCACCGTCGCCGTTCCGGTGGCCGTGTTCCTCGTCGTCGCATGGTGCCTGCACGCCACGCTCGCCGTCGCGCCGTGGCGGGACGCCGGCCTCGTCGTCGCGGTCACCGTCGCCACGCTCGCCACCGTCGCACTGCCCGGGGCCGGCGTCCCCGTACCCGTCGCGCTCCTCGCGGTCTGCGTGCCGACGGTCGCGCTGGTCAGCGTCAAGGTCGCGGGCGGGGCGTGAGCTCGGCGACGACGGCGGCGCGCAGGTCCACGAGCGCGCGGCCACGAGCGCCGCGCAGCGACGGTTCCTGGGTCACGCGCGCCGCACGGATCGGGACCGGCCGCGGCAGGCGATCGACGCACAGGCGGACCGCCTCGACCACCTCCGGTCGTGAACCCCAGTCGCCGCCGAGCACGACGACTGCCGGATCCGCGAGCGCGACGAGCGCGGCCACGAGGCCGGCCACCGCCGCGGCCGGCGCGTCGGGATCCGAGGAGAACGCGCGCAGCACCGCCGGGACGTCGACGGCCGTCGAAGCCTCGCGGCGCAGCTCCAGCTCCGCGAAGACCTCGGTGAAGGCCATCGCCCGCCCGCCGGGCCCACGGGTCACCAGGTGCGCGATCTCCCCCGCGAGCCCGGTCGCGCCCCGGCGCACCTCGCCGTCCGCCACGATCGCGCAGCCGAGGCCCTCGCCCAGGTGGAGGTAGGCGAAGTCTTCGAGGTCGCCGTCCCCGGCCTCGGTCCGCTCCGCCCGCGCGGCCCAGTTGACGTCGTTGTCGACCGCCACGGGACCGGCGACGAACGGCGCCAAGGCCTGCGCCGGCGCCAGCTCGCCGAGGAGGAACGGCGCGTCGGGCAGGTGCACGAGCCGACCGGTGGCCCGGTCGACGGGATCCGCGGCGCTCACCGTCGCCAGCCGCACCGGTGGCGCGGCACCGGCCACGGCACGGACGGCCGCCGTGAGTGCCGCCGTGACGTCGTCGGGCCGGGCCGGCCGGCGGACCCCGACGACCTCCCGCGCGCGCACGTCGCCGTGGACGTCGAGCGCCTCGGCGACCACGCCCTCCGGCGCGATGCCGACCACCAGCGCGCACCCGCGCTCGGCGAGCGCGTAGTAGGTGCCCACCCGGCCGCGGCCGGTCGTCCGCTCCCCCGTGTCACGCACCAGCCCGGCCTCGGAGAGCCGGCGCACGCTCTCGGAGACGGTCGGCTTCGAGATCCCCGTCCGCAACGCCAGCTCGGCACGGGTCAGCCGCGGCTCGGCCATGAGCGCGCGGAGTACGTGCTCGTCCGTCAGCGACCGGAGCAGCTCCAGCGACGGCTTCGCGGGGGTCATGACGAAAGTCTAGTCAGGAGTCTTGCCCAAATAGCCGGCGACACGTAGGCTCGGTCAAAGTAAGGACTCCTTCCTGAAAGGGCCCGTCATGACCGCCACCTCCGTCGCCCCGACCGCGACCCTGCCGCCGCTGCCGCATTGGGAGACCACGCCCGACGACCTCGCAGCGGCGACCCGCGAGATCAAGACCGCGCTCAGGGAGCGCATCGCCGCCTCCGGCCGCAGCGTCGAGGAGGTCTTCGCCGTCGTCGAGGCGCGGGTCGCCGTGCGCGCCGCCGAGATCGAGGCCGCGCGCAGGGCCGGCGAGACGATCTGGCCGGTTCTCGACTACGCCGACATCGAGGCCGGCACCGTCCCCGCCGAGCAGCTCGACAAGCTCCGGCGCCGCGGGTGCCTCGTCGTCCGCGGCCACTTCCCCCGCGAGCAGGCGCTCGGCTGGGACGCCGGCATCGTCGACTACGTCGAGTCCAACCGGTTCTTCGAGACCTACCGCGGCCCGGGCGACGACTTCTTCGGCAGCGTCGGCTCCAAGCCCGAGATCTACCCGATCTACTGGTCGCCGGCGCAGATGGAGGCGCGGCAGAGCGACCGGATGGCCCGCGTGCAGGGGTTCCTCAACGCGCAGTGGAAGCACGAGTCGGACGGCGTCCGGTGGTTCGACCCCGACCGCGACTCGCTCTACCCCGACCGGATCCGCCGCCGCCCGCCGCACGCGAACTCGAGCGGCCTCGGCACCCACCTCGACCCGGGCACCCTCGACCTCTGGATGACCGAGGCCTACCAGAAGGCGTTCCGGCACCTCTTCGACGGCACCGTGGAGGAGTACGACCCGTGGAACGACGCGCACCGCACCTCCGGCCCGCAGTACCCCGGGTCGACGATGTGCTCGGTCTTCCGGACCTTCCAGGGCTGGACCGCACTGTCCGACATGGACCACGACCAGGGCGTGCTGCACACCGTCCCGATTCCCGAGGCGATGGCGTACCTGATGCTGCGACCGCTGCTGTCCGACGTGCCGGACGACGA
>DASQJO010000407.1:0-2228 GCA_035630955.1 Kineosporiaceae bacterium | reverse complement strand
CGCGGCGCCGCGTTCGCCGCGCACGGGCTCGAGGTCTGGGAGTTCGACGTGCTGGCGGCGCTGCGCCGGTCCGGGGAGCCGTACGAGCTCTCGCCCGGGCAGCTCACGGCCGAGGCACTCGTCACGAGCGGCACCATGACCAACCGGATCGACCGGCTCGAGCAGCGGTCGCTGGTCCGCCGCGGGCCCGACCCGTCGGACGGCCGCGGCGTGCTGGTGCGGCTGACGGACGACGGGCGCGCGCTCGTCGACACCGCCCTGGAGGACCTGCTGGACCGCGAGCGGCGCCTGCTCGCCCAGCTCGACCCGGCGTCGCTGGCGTCGCTGGCCGGCGAGCTCCGCCGCCTGGTGGCCCCCTTCGACGGCGCCCGCCCCTGACCAGTGCACGGGGTCAGCCGGCGAGTTCGGCGGCCTCGAGCCACTCCTCCTCGAGGCGGAGCCGCTCGTCCTGGAGGGCGCGCAGCTTGCCGTCGAGCTCGAGCACGGCCTCGTGGTCCGTGGCCCGCTCCGCGAGCTGGGTGTGGAGCCTGTGCTCCTGGTCGGCGAGCCGGGAGAGCTGACGCTCGAGCCGGGCGAGCTCCTTGCGCGCCGCCCGGACGTCGCCGGCCGACGCGCCCTCGGCCCCGACCGCCGGGGCCCCGGCAGAGGCCGACGCCGACGCCGAGACCGACGCCGAGACGAGGGCGCGCCGCAGCGCGAGGTACTCCTCGACACCGCCGGGCAGGTCGCGGATCCGGCCGTCCCCGAGCAGCGCCACCTGCCGGTCGCAGAGCCGTTCCAGCAGGTAGCGGTCGTGCGAGACGACGAGCAGGGTGCCCGGCCAACCGTCGAGGGCGTCCTCGACGGCGGCCAGCGTGTCGGTGTCCAGGTCGTTCGTCGGCTCGTCGAGCGCCAGCACGTTGGGCTCGCCGAGCAGGAGCCGCAGCAGCTGCAGCCGCCGCCGCTCGCCGCCGGAGAGCTCGCGGACCGGCGTCCAGACCCGCTCGCGCGCGAAGCCGAGGTTCTCCAGGAGCTGGCCGGCCGTGACGTCGCGGTCGCCGATCCGCACCGAGCCCTTGACCTTCTCGACGGCCTCCTGCACGCGCAGGTCGTCCACCTCGTCGAGCTCGCGGACCTCCTGCGTGAGCATCGCCGTGCGGACGGTCTGGCCGCGCTTCACGCGCCCGGCGGTGGGCGCGAGCGAGCCCATCATGAGCCGCAGCAGCGAGGTCTTGCCCGACCCGTTGACGCCGACGACGCCGACCCGCTCCCCCGGCGCGAGTCGCCAGGTGACGTCGCGCAGCAGCTCGTGGTCGCCGAGCCGCAGCGACACGTCCTCGAGGTCCAGGACGTCCTTGCCGAGCCGGGCGGTGGCCATGCGCTCCAGCGCGAGCCGGTCGCGCGGCGGCGGCTCGTCCGCGATGAGCGCCGCGGCCGCGTCGAGCCGGAACCGCGGCTTGCTGGTGCGGGCGGGCGCCCCCCGTTGCAGCCAGGCGAGCTCCTTGCGGAGCAGGTTGGCGCGCCGCTCCTGGGTGACGGCGGCGATCCGGGCCCGTTCGGCGCGCGCGAGCACGTAGGCGGCGTAGCCGCCGTCGAAGGCGTCGACGGCGCCGTCGTGCACCTCCCACGTCCGCTCGCACACCGCGTCGAGGAACCACCGGTCGTGCGTGACGACGACGAGCGCGCCGCGACCGGCCGGCCAGCGGGAGCGCAGGTGCCCGGCGAGCCAGTCGACGCCCTCGACGTCCAGGTGGTTGGTCGGCTCGTCGAGGAACAGGACTTCCCGGTTCGAGGGGTCGCGCCGCACGAGCAGCGCGGCGAGGGCGACGCGGCGGCGCTGGCCGCCCGAGAGGTCGCCGACGCGGGCGTCGAGGCCGCCCACCCCGGAGGCGTCGAGGTCGCCGAGCAGACCCGCGAACACGTCCCGGATCGCCGCGTCCGCGGCCCAGACGTGCTCCGCGGCGCCCCCGACGACGGCCTCCCGGACATCGGACCTGGCGTCGAGGTCGTCGATCTGGCCCAGCATGCCGAGCGTGATGCCGGTGCTGTGCGTGACGCGGCCGGCGTCCGGGGCCTGGAGCCGGGCCAGCACCCGCAGCAGCGTGCTCTTGCCGTCGCCGTTGCGTCCGACGACGCCGACCCGGTCGCCGTCGTCCAACCCGAGGCTGACGGCGTCCAGCAGGCGGCGCGCCGCGAAGGCGACCGTCACGCCCTCGGCGTTGAGCAGGTGCGCCATCAGGCCAGTCTGC
>DASQJO010000406.1:0-2865 GCA_035630955.1 Kineosporiaceae bacterium | reverse complement strand
CGCCGCCACCGCCTGCGTCAGCGCGACGCGGTAGAGGAGGGAGCCGGTGCTGATCCGGGCGACCCCGAGCTCGGCGAGCCGGCGGCGCGGCACGGTGGGGGAGGCGAGCACGTTGAGCGGAGCCCCGACCCTCTCGACGATCACCTGGATGGTGCCGGCGTCCAGCGCGCCGGGGGCGAAGACCCCGTCCGCACCGGCGTCGACGTACCGCGCGAGCCGCGCCACGGCGTCGTCCACGTTCCCCTCACCGAGCCAGAAGACGTCGGTCCGGGCGTTCACGAACACCTGCGGGCAGCGGTCCTTCACGGCCCGGATCCGGCGGGCGTGCACGTCCGGGTCGACCAGCGCCCCCGCGGTGGCGTCCTCGAGGTTCACGCCGTCGACCCCGAGCGAGGCCACGAGGTCCGCCACCGCCGCCGGATCCGTGCCGAAGCCGTCCTCCAGGTCGCACGTCACCGGCCGCCCGAGCCCCGCCGCGACGAGATCGCGCGCCAGCTCCACGACGGCATGCCGTGCGGCCCCGGTGGCGTCCGGCAGCGCATGGGAGGCCGCCACACCGAGGCTCGTCGTCCCGACGGCAGGGAACCCCGAGGCCAGGAGTGCGCGGGCCGACCCGACGTCCCAGGCGTTGGGCAGCACGAACGGATCTCCGGGCCGGTGCAGGTCGGCGAAGCTCATCGGAGCGCCTCCTCGGCCAGCCGCGTTGCGAGGTCCTCGCCCGGGCACCGGTGCGGCCCACGCCCGAAGTGCGCGTCGGTCAGGTCGACGGCGACCTCCGTGCCGTTGGGAGCGATCCGGCGGGTCGCCGGGACGGGTGGTGCGTCCGAGCCCGCACGCCGGGCCTCGACGAGGGCGAGGGTCGCGGCGTGCGCCTGGACCAGGACGCCCGCCCGAGCGGCCGCCTGCTCGGTCCTCCCGCCGCAGGCCTCGACCAGGCGATCGGCGGCGGCGTCCGCGGCCTCCGACTGCGGTGCGTGCGGCTGGTAGGCGGCGGCCACGAGGGCGACGTCCGCCTCGGTGTCCTCCGGCAGCCTCAGCGCCCGCAGCAGCGAGCGCGTCGGCGAGGTCGCGCCGCCGGCGTCGCGCAGGCCGGCGATCACCTCCTCGGCGAGCTCCCGCCGACGCCGGTGCTCCTCGCCGTCGCTGAACCGGGCGACGCGGGCGCGCAGCCACGCCAGGCCGGTCGAGCCGCCGGGGGCGGAGGGGACGCGGTACGCCGGGTCCTCGAGGACGGCGTCGGCCAGGAGCTCCACGGGTCGAGCATGGCCCCGCATCGTTTCGGCGGACGCCGAACCGGGCTCACCACCGAGGGTCGACGGTGAGGCGGACGACGACCCGATCGCCCTGGTCGACCTCCTCGGCGCGGCGCACGGCGTCCTTCACCGGGACCACGTAGCGCCCGTCCTTGGGGAACAGGGACGTCGTCCACTCGGTGGCGCCGATGCGTGCCCGGACCGGGATCATTCCCCAGCCGTACGTCACGCCCTTCGCGACGGAGCGCAGGTGGGCGCTCTCCTCGTCCGGGACCGTGACGAAGTGGAAGGGCGCCGGGCCGCGCCAGTACCAGATGTCACCGGTGACGTCGACATGCAGCACAGCTCGAACGGTAGGCCCGGTTGCGGACGGACCGCGTCCGCAATCGAGAATGCGCAGGTGACGTCCGACGCCGGCCCCGTCGCCCGCGCGCTGCTGGCCCTCGATCTCATCCAGCGCACGCCGGGGGTGACCGCCGACCGGCTCGCGGCGGACCTGGGCGTCTCGGGGCGCGCCGCGCGGCGCTACGTCGCGGTCCTGCGCGAGGCCGGGATCCCCATCGAGTCCGAACGGGGGCCGTACGGCGGCTACCGGGTCGGGCGCGGGCTGCGGCTGCCGCCCCTGGTGTTCACAGCGACCGAGGCGCTCGGCCTCGTCATGGCCGTTCTCGACGGGCACCACGACGCCGCCGACCGCAACGGCATCGTCGGCGGCGCCCTTGGCAAGATCATCCGCGCGCTGCCGGCGACGGTCGCGGCCCAGGCGGAGTCCGTCCGCAGCCGAGCCACCGCAGCCCCCGACCGCGCGGCCGCGCGTCCGGACCCCGAGACCACGTCGGCCCTGGTCCAGGCGTGCGCCGACCACCGGCAGGTGCGCATGGGCTACCGCTCGGAGGCCGGCTCGGAGTGGGACGCCGACGTCGACCCGTGGGCCGTCGTCGTCCGGCACGGCCGCTGGTACCTGCTCTGCCGCGCGCACTCCGCCGACGCGCTGCGGGCGTACCGGATCGACCGCGTCCGGTCCGTGGAGGTGCTCGCGACGACGTTCGCGCCCCCGACGGACGTCGACCCCGTCGCCCTGCTCGAGGAGCACCTGGCCGCGGGGTGGGAGTACGACGTGGAGGTCCTGTTCGACGCGCCGCAGGAGGCCCTGATGGGGCACGTGCCGCGGGCTCTCGGCCGGCTGGAGCCGGTGGACGACCGCACCACCCGCCTCCTCGGCAGCACGAGCAATCCGTGGTGGTACGCCTGGCAGCTGGCCGGCCTGCCGGCGCCCTACCGCATCGTGCGCTGCGAGCAGCTCCGCGAGGCGGCGGACGCGATCGGCAGGCGGCTGCTCGCCTCCGCGGAGGAGCTCTCCTGACCGGACGTCAGGAGAGGACGCCCTGCACCGCCTGCGGGGGGACGTCGACGCCCACGTGCATCGCGGTGAACCCGTCGCCGTCCGCGACCGGGCAGACCAGCCAGGCGCGGATGTCCTTGCCGAACCCCTCGTCGCACTTCTCGTAGACGCGGACCCCCGGGTCGGCATCGATGCCCGGCCCCTGAACGACGTAGTCCTGGCCGTCCAGGTCGAGGACGAAGGTGGTCTGTCCGAGGAAGTCGTCCAGGG
>DASQJO010000405.1:0-1928 GCA_035630955.1 Kineosporiaceae bacterium | reverse complement strand
ACGACATCCTCCCAGGGAGCTCGATCGCCTGGGTGCACCGCGAGGCGCCGGAGACGTACGCCCGCGTGGAGACCGAGCTGGCGACGATCGCAGACCGGGCCCGCCACGCGCTCGCCGGTCCGGGCGACGCCGAGATCACCTTCAACGCGAGCCCGTACCCGCTGGACGGCGTCCCTGCTCTCGGAGGCGAGGTCACGACGACCGCCAAGGGCGGGACGGCGGCGGCCACGCAGACCGGCGACGGCGTCGTCCTCGACAACGAGCTGCTCCGGGTCGTCGTCGACGTCCGCGGCCTGGTGACGTCCCTGCTCGACCGCACTGCCGACCGAGAGGTCATCGCGCCGGATGCTGCGGGCAACCTCGTCCAGCTCCACCCCGATCTGCCCAACCGCTGGGACGCCTGGGACGTGGACGCGTTCTACCGCAACACCGTGACCGATCTCGAGGCCGCGGAGGCGGTCGAGGTCGTTCCAGCGGGCGAATTGGACGGCGGAGCGGCGGCGGTCCGCGTCGTCCGGACGTTCCGCGCCTCCACGATCACGCAACTGCTCAGGCTGCGCCCTGGACGGCGCCGGCTCGAGATCGACACGGAGGTCGAGTGGCACGAGCGGGAGACCTTCCTCAAGCTCGCCTTCCCGCTCGACGTCGCGTCCGATGTGTCGTCGTCCGAGATCCAGTTCGGGCACGTCAAACGGCCGACGCACGTCAACACCTCGTGGGACGCCGCCCGCTTCGAGATCTGCGCCCACCGGTGGGTGCACGTCGGCGAGCCGGGCTACGGCGTCGCGCTGGCCAATGCGACGACGTACGGCCACGACGTGAGCCGCCACCCGCGGCCGGGAGGCGGGACGACGACGACCGTCCGGTGGTCCCTGCTACGGGCACCCCGGTTCCCGGATCCCGAGACCGACCAGGGGCGGCATGCCTTCCACCACGTCGTCGCGCCCGGCGCCGACATCCCGGCCGCCATCCGCGAGGGCTACGCCGCGAACCTGCAGCTCCATGCGGTGCGAGGCGGCAGAGGGGTGGCGCCCCTGCTGGACGTCGATCACGCCGGCGTGGTCGTGGAGGCCGTCAAGCTCGCCGAGGATCGGTCGGGGGACCTCGTCGTCCGGCTGTACGAAGCGTGGGGCGGCCGCGCGCACACCGGCGTCCGCGTGTCGGTGCCCGTCACCCGTGTCGTCGAGACCGACCTCCTCGAACGGCCGACCGGCGAGATCCGCGCCGAAGACATGGCATTCCGTCCGTTCCAGATCCGGACGCTCCGGTTCTCCGTCGCCTCGGATCCATGCCCACGAACGTCACCGGCAACCTGAACGGCCCGACCATCATCGGCTGCCGAGCGTTCCGGGCGGGTGACAACGAACCGGCGGACCGGCGGCGGTGGGCCCGGTCGGGCCCTCCGCCGCCGATCCGGCCGAGGGATCAGCCGACCGTGAACGAGCGCGTCAGTGTGGCTGCCGAGCTGTCCCCGGCGTAGAGGTCGATCTCGCCAGGCTCCACCACGAACGTCCCCCGGTTGTCGTAGAAGCCGAAGTCACTCCTGTCGAGCGTGAACGTGATCGTCCTGCGCGCACCGGGGTTCAGGGTGACCCGCTGGAAGCCGCGGAGCCGGCGGACGGGCTGCGAGATGCTCGCGACCGGATCGTGCAGATAGAGCTGCACGACGTCGTCACCGCGCACCTTGCCGGTGTTCGTGATGTCGACGGATGCCCGCACCCTGCCGTTCGGGCTGACGGACGTGCGGTCGAGCCGCAGGTTGGTCACCGAGAAGGTGCTGTAGCTGAGCCCGTATCCGAACTCGTACAGGGGGGAGCAGGTCGGCAGGTCCCGGTAGCGGGAGGTGTACTTCTGGGTGACATCGCACGGGCGGCCGGTCGGCTCGTGGTTGTAGTAGATCGGCACCTGGCCGAGCACCTGCGGGAACG
>DASQJO010000404.1:0-7349 GCA_035630955.1 Kineosporiaceae bacterium | reverse complement strand
AGCACCGCGTGATCGTCCTGCCTGAGGGCGACGAGAC
This sequence comes from Kineosporiaceae bacterium, assembly GCA_035630955.1. Lineage (GTDB taxonomy): Bacteria > Actinomycetota > Actinomycetes > Actinomycetales > Kineosporiaceae > DATKNA01. Next base: position 7,312 of record DASQJO010000404.1, on the reverse strand, counting down.
GCCGGGCGTTCGCATACCCGGGCCCGGCCGGCCCGTCTCGGAGGCCTGACGTGTGCGGCGTGGTGGGAGCCTTCCGGCAGCCGGACGGAGCCGAGCTGGTGCGGACCATGGTCGAGCGCATCGCCCACCGCGGGCCGGACGCGGTCGGCGTCCGCGAGGCGCGCGTCGGCGACACCGTCGTCCAGCTCGGTCACCGGCGGCTGTCGATCATCGACCTGTCCACGGTGTCGGACCAGCCGTTCGTCAAGGACGGGCTGTGGCTCAGCTACAACGGCGAGCTCTACAACTACAAGGAGATCCGCTCAGTCCTCGAGGGGCACGGGGTCCGGTTCGTCACCCGCTCCGACACGGAGGTCGTGCTCGAGGCCCTGCGGCTCTGGGGGGTCGACGCGCTGCCGCGGTTCCGGGGCATGTTCGCGTTCGCGCTCTTCGACGAGCGGACGGGCGCCCTGCTCCTGGCCCGCGACCCGCTCGGCATCAAGCCGCTCTACGTGATGCGACGGGGGGACGGCGCGATCTTCGCCTCCGAGCTCAAGGCGATCGTCTCCGCCGCCGGCGCCGAGCTGAGCGTGAACCCGCGCGCGCTCGTCGCGTCCACGCTGTTCTACTTCGTCCCCGAGGAGATCAGCCCCCTCACCGGGGTGGAGAAGCTGCCGGCGGGAACCTGGCTGCGCTGGGAGCGCGCCGGCGACGCCCCGACGGCAGGGCGCTACTGGGACCCGGTCGAGCAGGCGCGGCTGGCGTCCCGGGACCAGGCGCCCGACCTCGCGCAGGTGATCGAGGAGTCCGTCGCCGCGCACATGGTCGCCGACGTCCCGGTCGCGTCGTTCCTCAGCGGCGGACTGGACTCCAGCCTCGTCACGGCGATGGCCGCCCGGCACGACCCCGGGATCGAGGCCTACACCATCACCTTCCGGCCGGAGGACCAGCGCCTGGAGGCCATGCCCGACGACGCGGTCTACGCCCGCAAGATGGCCGCGCACCTCGGCATCCGGCTGCACGAGATCGAGATCAGCCCGGACGTCGTCGACATGCTGCCCCGGATCGTGGACACGCTCGACGAGCCGATCGGCGACCCCGCCGCCATCAACACCGTGCTGATGTGCCGAGCGGCGCGTGAGGCCGGGGTCAAGGTCCTGCTCTCCGGGATGGGGGCGGACGAGCTCTTCGGCGGCTACCGCAGGCATCTCGCCTGCCTGCTCGGGGCGCGCTACCAGGGCCTCGTCCCGCGCCAGGTCCGCAGCCGCGTCGTCGCCCCCGCCGTCGAGCGGCTGCCGGTCGCCGCGCTCGGGCGGGGCCTGCGCTACAGCCGGTGGGCCAAGCGCTTCCTCAGCTTCGCGGAGCTGCCGGAGGAGGAGGCGTACCGGCGCAGCTACACGCTCTACGACGCCGACGAGCTCACCGGCCTGCTCGACCCGGGGCTGGGCCGGGACGTCGACGCCGTCCTCGCGGGGCACCGCGCCCTCTACACGGCCGGCGGGCTCGCGGACCCGGTCAACCGGATGTGCCTGACCGACGCGCAGCTCTTCCTGCCGGCGCTCAATCTCACGTACACCGACCGGTCGAGCATGGCGGCCTCCACCGAGGTGCGCGTCCCGTTCGTCGACCCGGTGGTGTTCCGGGCGGCCTTCGCCATCCCCGGCAGCCGGAAGATCCGCGGTCGCACGCAGAAGGTGCCCCTGCGGGAGGCGGCGCAGGACTGGCTGCCCAGCGACGTGCTCGAGCGGCCCAAGGCCTCGTTCGGGGCGCCCCTGCGGGCGTGGGTGACGAACGACCTCGGCCCACTGATCGACGACGTCCTGCTCGGCGGCGAGTTCGTCACCGCGGGTGTGCTGCAGGCCGAGCCGCTGCGGCAGATGGTGGCCGACCAGCGCAGCGGGCGGCGTGACGTGTCCAAGCAGCTGTGGCAGCTCCTCTCGATGGAGCTCTGGTACCGGGGCGTCCGCGCCGCCGGTGTCGGCGCCGCCTGAACCACACCGGCGACAGGGAAGGTCCGATGAAGCAGGTCGCGCAGAACTACCGGTCCGGCGAGCTCAGCGTGCTCGACGTGCCCGCCCCCGCCTGCAAGCCGGGCGGTGTGCTGATCCGCTCGCTGTTCTCGCTCATCTCGACCGGCACCGAGATGATGAAGGTCAGCGAGGCGCGCATGTCGCTGCTCGGCAAGGCGCGTGCCCGGCCCGACCAGGTGCGCAAGCTGCTCGACGCGGTGTCGCAGCAGGGTGTCGCGGCGACGTACCACAAGGCGATGGACCGGCTCGACAGCTACACCCCGCTGGGGTACTCGCTGTGCGGGGTCGTCGTCGAGGTCGGCGCCGGCGCCGAGCAGTTCTCGGTCGGCCAGGTCGTGGCCGCGGCGGGCAACGAGTTCGCGCTGCACGCCGAGCTCAACTGGGTCCCGGTCAACCTGTGCGTGCCGGTGCCGAGCGGGGTCGCCCCCGAGCACGCCGCGTTCGCGACCGTCGGCGCGATCGCCATGCAGGGCGTCCGGCGGGCCGAGGCCGCGCTCGGGGAGACCGCGTGCGTCATCGGCCTCGGGCTCATCGGCCAGCTCGCCGTGCGGCTGCTCGTCGCGTCCGGCGTCCAGGTCGTGGGTCTGGACACGGTCGAGGCACGCTGCCGCGCGGCGGAGAAGGCCGGCGCGCTCGCGTGCGCCGTCCCCGACGAGGCGGGCCTCGCGCAGGTCACGCGCGTGCTGCACGAGCGCACCGGCGGGCTCGGCGCGGACCACGTGCTCCTGGCCGCGGGCGGCGACTCGAACCGGCCGGTGGAGATGGCCGCGCAGCTGGCCCGCGACCGGGCCCGGATCGTCGACATCGGCAAGACCAAGCTCGACCTGCCGTGGAACGCGTACTACGACAAGGAGCTCGACGTCCGGTTCTCCCGCTCCTACGGGCCGGGACGCTACGACGACAGGTACGAACTCGAGGGCATCGACTACCCCGCGGGGTACGTCCGCTGGACCGAGCGCCGCAACCTGGCGTGCTTCCTCGACCTGCTCGCCGACGGGTCCGTCGACGTCGCGGCTCTGGTGTCGGGGGTGCACCCCGTCGAGGAGGCCGTCACCGTTTACGACGGGCTCGCCTCCGGCGAGCTCTCGGGAGTCGGGTTCCTCCTCTCCTACCCGGCCCCCGACGGCGGCGAGGTCACGGCGACGGTCGAGCGGACCGTGACCAGGCCCGCGACGCCCGCCGTGGAGTCGCGGCGGAGGCCGACGCCGGGCGGCGCGCTGCGGGTCGGCTTCATCGGCGCCGGCAACTACGCGACCTCCATGCTGCTGCCGCACCTGCGCGACAGCTCCGCCGTCGAGCTCGCGTCCGTCGCCACCACGACGTCGCTGTCGGGCGTGAACGCGCAGCGCAAGTTCGGCTTCCGGACCGTCTCCACCGACGTCGACGCCGTCCTCGACGACGACTCGCTGGGCGCCGTCTTCGTCGTCACCCGGCACGCCTCGCACGCGTCCCTCGTGTGCAGGGCGCTGGAGCGCGGGCACACCGTGTTCGTCGAGAAGCCGCTGGCCCTCACCGAGGAGCAGCTCCAGGAGATCCTGCGGACCGTCGAGGCCACCGGCAACGACCGGCTGATGGTCGGGTTCAACCGCCGCTTCGCCCCGCTGGTGACGGAGCTCCGCGACCGGATGGGCGGCGCCACCGGTCCCGTCGCCGCGCGGTACCTCGTCAACGCCGGCCAGCTCTCCGCCGGCAGCTGGTACCTCAACGAGGACCTCGAGGGCTCGCGCTTCACCGGCGAGGGCGGCCACTTCATCGACACCGTCAGCGCCGTCGTCGGCAGCCGTCCCGTCGAGGTCTTCGCCGCCGGCGCGGGGGCCGACGTGCACGCGACACTGCGCTTCGCCGACGCCTCCGTCGCCACCGTCTCGTACGTCACCACGGGCAGTGCACGCTTCCCCAAGGAGACGCTCGACGTCGCGCGCGGCGGACGCAGCGGCAGGCTCGACAACTTCAGGCGCGTCGAGGTGTGGTCGCCGACCGGGACGTCGTCCAAGCGGGCCCTCGCCGGTCAGGACAAGGGACAGCGCGCGCAGCTGGAGCGCTTCGTCGAGGCGGCCCGGACGGGCGAGGCGATGCCGATCCCGCTCGAGTCCCTGGTCGCGACCACCCGCGCCACCCTCGCCGTCGCCACCAGCCTCGCGACGAGGCTCCCGGTGGCGCTGTGAGCGGTGCCACCCTCGGCTGGTACGCGCGCCGGCTCCGCCGGATGTCGGCGGGGGAGGTGACCCGGCGGACGCTCGACCACGGCCGGCGCCGGATGTGGGCCCGCCGTCAGGTGCGGCCCGGGGAGGAGGCGCCACTCCCGGCGGGGCTGCTCGACGAGCGCTTCTTCGCGCGGCCCCTGCCCGAGTCCGTCCGCGAGCAGCTCGACGACGCGGCTGTCGCCGGCGTCGTCGCGGCCGCCGATCGCGTGCTCACCGGCGGGTGGTCGGTGTTCGGGGTGCCCCGGCCCGACAGCGGCGACCCGGACTGGTTCCTCGACCCGGTCACCGGCCGCCGCGCGCCCGACCGCCAGTTCGCCTTCGCCCTCGACCACCGCGACGAGGCGACGACCGGCAACGTCAAGCAGATCTGGGAGATGTCCCGGCACCACCACCTCACCGTCCTCGCCGCCGCCTGGTGGGCGACGGGGGAGGAGCGCTACGCGGAGGCCGTCGCGGCTCAGCTCCGGTCGTGGTGGCGCGCCAACCCCTACCTCTCCGGCGTCCACTGGACGAACGGCATCGAGGTCGGGATCCGGCTGATCTCCTGGGCGTGGATCCGGCGGCTGCTGCACGACTGGCCGAAGGCCGGCGACCTGTTCGAGCACGACCCGGACGCCCTGCGCCAGATCGCGTGGCACCAGGAGTTCCTGTCCGCCTTCCCCAGCCACGGGTCCTCGGCGAACAACCACGTGATCGCGGAGGCGGCGGGCCTGCTCACGGCGGCCTGCGCGTTCCCCTGGTACACGCGATCCGGGCGCTGGCGGGAGCAGGCGGCGGAGCTTCTCGAACGTGAGCTCGCGGCGAACACCTTCCCCTCCGGTCTGAACCGCGAGCTGGCGACCGACTACCACCGCTTCGTGCTCGAGCTCGCCCTCGTGGGCGCGGCGGAGGCGGACGCCGCCGCGGCTCCGCTGACCGACGCCACCTGGCACCTCCTGGCCCGCATGCTCGACGCCGCGGCCGCCGTGCTCGACGTCGCCGGAGCGCCGCCCCGCCAGGGCGACGGGGACGAGGGCCGCGCGCTCGTCGTCGACGATCCCGAGCTCGACCCGTGGGCCGCCACGCTCGGGTCCGGACGACGTCTGCTCGGCGCGCCGAGCTGGTGGCCCGACGAGCGCCCGAGCCTGGAGGCGACGTTCCTCGCCGGGGTCGGGCGGCCGCGGGACCTCGGCGGCCGGTCACTGCAGCGACCCGACCGCTTCGACGACGCCGGCCTCGTGCTGCTGCGCACCCGGTCCGGTGACCGGCCCGAGATCTGGTGCCGCTGCGACGGCGGACCGCACGGCTTCCTCTCCATCGCGGCGCACGCGCACGCCGACGCGCTCTCCGTGGAGGTCCGGCACGACGGCGTCGAGATCCTCACCGACCCGGGCACGTACTGCTACCACGGCGAGCCCGCCTGGCGGAGCTGGTTCCGCTCGACCGCCGCACACAACACGCTCGAGGTGGGCGGGGTGGACCAGTCGGAGTCCGGCGGACCCTTCCTCTGGGTCTCCCAGGCATCGACCACCACGGTGGAGTGCGAGGTCGGCGAGGGCGGTCCGCAGCGGTGGGTGGCCCGGCACGACGGCTACACCCGGCTCGGCCCACCGGCCGTGCACGAGCGGGCCGTCAGCCTCGACGCCGACGAGAGCATCCTCAGCGTGGTCGACACCGTGCAGACCGAGGCCGAGGTCCGCGTGCGCCTGTTCTGGCACCTGGGACCGGAGGTCGGTGCCGAGCTGGACGGCGACCGGGCGCGGCTGGTGTGGCCCTGGGACGGCGGTACGCGGCGGGCGACCCTGGTGCTCCCGTCGGGGCTGCACTGGACGGCGCACCGTGGCGAGCAGGAGCCTCCGCTCGGCTGGCACTCACCGGGGTTCGGACGCCGGCTGCCGGCCACCGCGCTCGTCGGTTCGGGAACGGTCTCCGCCGCGACGCGGCTGGTGACCGTCCTGATGTTCGCCTGAGACGCCTCCGCCCGGGCACCGCCCGATCACGGCCCGGGCAGCCCGGCGCCGGTCAGTACGCGCCGCTGCGGCCGACCACGGCCCGCCACGTGCGCCACAGGATCGTGGCGTCCAGGGCCAGGGACCAGTTGTCGACGTAGCGCAGGTCGAGCCGCAGGGACTCCTCCCAGGACAGGTCGCTGCGTCCGCTGACCTGCCACAGCCCCGTCATCCCCGGCTTGACCCGGAGCCTGCGGGTGGCGTCGTCGGAGTAGCCGATGACCTCCTGCGGCAGCGGAGGGCGGGGGCCGACGAGGGACATCTCGCCGCGCACCACGTTCCAGAGCTGCGGCAGCTCGTCGAGCGAGTACCGCCGGAGCAGCGCGCCGACCTTGGTCACCCGCGGGTCGTCCCGGATCTTGAAGAGCACGCCGTTGCCCTCGTCGATCTCCGCGAGCTCGTGGCGCCGGTCCTCGGCGTCCACGGTCATCGAGCGGAACTTGAGCATCTCGAAGGGCTTGCCGTCCTCGCCGATCCTGATCTGACGGAAGATCACGGGACCGGGTGACGTCCGGCGGATGGCGACCGCGATGACGGCCAGCAGCGGTGACAGGGCGAGGAAGAGCCCGATGCCGAGCATCCGGTCGAGGACCCGCTTCACGAGCATCCGGCCGCCGCGGGTGGCGGGCCGCTCCATGTGCAGCAGTGAGAGGCCCGCGACGGGGCGGATCGACAGCCGCGGTCCCGCGACCTCCACGATCCCCGGCGAGAGGATGAGGTCCACGCCGCGCTCGTCGAGCTGCCACGCCAGCCGGCGCAACGCGTGCCCGGTGAGGTCCGGGTCGGCCGCGACCGCGACCACGTCGGCCCGCAGGTCGTCCACCGCGTGAAGCACCGTGCGGGGATCCGTGCCGGTCGTGACGTCGATCTGCCGGGCGCCCAGGGGGTCGACCGGCCCCGTCACGCACGCGCCGACCGCCTCGAGCCCGTGCTGCGGCTCGCGCCCCAGCTGCTCCAGCAGGTCCGCGACCGTGTCGGACCGTCCCACCAGGAGCACGTGGTGCATCCCGTTGCCGGCGAGCCGCTGCCGGAACAGCCAGCCCCGCAGCCCGCGGCGTCCGACCAGGGTCACGACGAGGGCCAGTGGCAGGAAACCCACGATGAACCCGCG
>DASQJO010000403.1:0-3250 GCA_035630955.1 Kineosporiaceae bacterium | reverse complement strand
GCCGTTCCTGGCCGGCGCGGGTGTCAGCGCGACCGGTGTCGTCGCGGTCGGTACTCGGGTCCGCCGGCGTGACGTCGGGGTGACGGCGCGGTGACGGTGCGCGGTGACGGCGCGGTGACGGAGTCGGTGGGGCGGTCAGGCCTGGCGCGGCAGGCGCAGGGCGCGGCTGCGGCGCAGGGCGTCGAGGCCGGCGCGCCGCCCGACGGGCAGCCGGGCCGCGGCACGCAGCAGGTCGGGCTCCTCGGCGTCCGCCGGGAGAGCGCGGGCGGCGTCCGCCACGACGGCGAGGTCGTCGCGCTGGTCCGCGACGAAGCCCGGATCGACGACGTCACCGTGCCCGGGCACGACGACGGGGCGCAGCCGCGGCAGGAGCCCGGTGAGCGTGCCGGGCCAGTCGAGGGGGTAGGCGTCCTCGAACGACGGCGGCGCGCCCTGCTCCACGAGGTCGCCGAGGACGCTCACCCCGGCGTCCGGGACGTCGACGACGACGTCGTGGTCGGTGTGGCCGCGGCCGGGGTGGTACAGGTGCACGACGCGTCCCCCCAGGTCGAGCTCGGCGTCCGCGGTCAGGGTCCGGTTGGGCAGCGCGACCTCGACGTCACGGACCGCCCCGGCGTCGTTGTCGTGGCCCGCCTCCTGGAAGAAGCCCGCGGCGAACTCGCGCTGCAGCCCGCCGCCCCGGGCCAGCTCGTCGTGGCAGGCCTGGTGGCTCCAGATCTCGAGGTCCGGCTGCTCGGCCGCGAACGTCCCGGTGCCGAAGCTGTGGTCGAAGTGCGCGTGGGTGAGGAGCACGACCCACGGCAGCGCGGTCACCGACCGGATCGCCGTGATCAGCTCCCGCGCGTACCCGTCGTGCGCGTGCGTGTCCACGACGAGGGCGCGGTCGTCCCCGAGCACGAGTGTCACGTTGAGGTCGAAGGCGCGGTGCCGCCGGACGAGCACGCCGGGCCCCAGCTCGCGCCACCGGTCGAACTCCCCGGCGGGCGGCTCGTACCCCGGCGGCAGGTCGAACCCGGTCATCGCGGTCCTCCGTTGGTCGCGGGTGGAGCGGGCGGCCGGGAGACCTCCACGGACCGGCCGCGGAACAGGGCGAGCAGGGCACCGTCGCCCTGCCGGGTGACGGTGACGTCGGTAACGCCGTTGCGACCGTATCGCGTCTGCTCCACCGCGCTCGCCACGAGCGTGTCACCTCCGAACGCGGGCGCGACCCAGGTGATCTCGGCGGATGCCGCGACGACGGGTCCTCCTGCGCGGCCGTTGCACGCGGCCGCGAAGGCGCTGTCCGCGAGCGCGAAGACGAGCCCGCCGTGGCACGTGCCGTGGCCCTGGACCATGTCGGGCCGGACGGTCATGCGCATCGTCGCGCGCCCGGGGGCGAGTGCGAGCACCTCGACGCCGAGCGCGGCGGTCGCGGCGTCCTGCTCGAGCATGGCGCGTACGCGGTCCACCGCCCCGGCGTCCGGTTCCGGCGGCTCCGTGGCCGGCGGCTCAGAGATCACGCAGGTTCTCCTCGGCGGCGATCGCCTCGTCCAACCGCGGGCTCATCCGGTAGCGGCCGGTCGGGGTCTCCTCGTGCAGCTCCGCCAGCACCGAGGCGACGCGGAGGGCACCCACGCGGTCGCCCCACTCGAGCGGCCCCGAGGAGCATGGCGACGTCCACGTCGGTTGCCGTGGCCTCGCCGCGGGCGACGAGGTCCACGGCCTCGTCGACGAGCATCGCGACCGTACGGGCGACGATCCCGCCGGCGACGTCACCGACGACGCTGACGGCGACGCCCGCCGCCTGGCACAGCCCGATGGCCGCGTCGAGCACCGCCGGGTCGATGCCGCGAGGGGCCATCAGCGCGACCCGCGAGCACGTGGCGGGATTGTGCGCCCAGTCCAGGAGGACGACGCCGTCGGGCGCCTCGAGGCTCCACGACCGCGCGGTGGAGCCGTCCGTCACGCGCAGGAGCCCGCCACCGGGCAGGCGGAGGCCGGGCAGCTCCTCCAGGACCTCGGCATCGTCGGCCTCGACGTGTTCCACGCGCACGCCGCCGGCGGCGATCCGGTCGAGGAACGGGGTCATCGGGCCGAAGTCGTACTCGACGAGCTCCACGGACTCCGGCGCCGGCCTGGGCGCCGCGTCGTCCGGGTCGGCGTCGAGGGCGTGCCCGTCGGGCGTGTAGGTGAACACGCCGCGCCCGCTCTTGCGCCCGAGCCGCCCGGCGTCCACGAGGCGGCGCTGAAAGGTCGTCGGAGCGTAGCGGGGGTCGTGATAGGTCTGCTCCCAGACGGAGCTCGAGACGGCGAGGTTGACGTCCTGCCCGACCAGGTCGGTGAGCCGGAAGGGCCCCATCGGGAAGCCGCCGGCCTCCCGAAGGACCGCGTCGATCGTGGCCGCGGACGCCACGCCGGCCTCGACGAGCCGCTGCGCCTCCCCGTAGAACGGGCGCGCCACCCGGTTGACGACGAAGCCCGGCGTCGACGCGCAGAGCACCGGCGTCTTGCCCCAGTCCCGGACGAGCTCGGCCGCCGCGTCCACCACCTTCGGGTCGGTGGCGTCGCCGCGGACCACCTCGACGAGCGACATGCGCGGCGCCGGGTTGAAGAAGTGCAGCCCGACGAGCAGTCCGGGGCGGCGCAGGGCGGTCGCGATCGCCGTGATCGACAGCGACGACGTGTTCGTCGCCAGCACGACCTCGCGCCCGACGCCCTGACCCGTGACGTCCTCGACGGCGCGCAGCAGCGTCCGCTTGACCTCCAGGTCCTCGGCGACGGCCTCGACGACGACGCCGCAGCCCGCGAGGTCGTCCAGGTGCTCGACGACGCGCACCCGTGCCAGGACCGCGTCCGCCGCCGGAGGGTCGAGGCGGCCGCGCGCGACGTCCCGGTCGAGCCGGTGCCCGAGCTCGCCGAGGGCCGTGGCGGCGGCGTCGGGGCGAGTGTCGTGCAGCCGAACCCTGTGGCCCGCCCGGGCGGAGACCTCGGCGATCCCGGCACCCATGGTCCCGGCCCCGATCACGGCGACGGCGGTCACAGGGCGTTCACGGCCGCCGCCACCCTGGCGAGGTCGTTCTCGCTGAGCGCGGGGTGGACGGGCAGCGACAGCACCTCGGCCGCCAGCCGCTCCGTCACCGGGAGCCGGTGCTCGCCCGCGGCGGCCCGGACGTGGTCCAGCTGGTGGAGGCCCAGCGGGTAGAAGACGCCGACCCCGATCCCGGCCTCGTCCAGGCGGCGCACGGCCTCGTCGCGGCCCGGCCCCGAGCGG
>DASQJO010000402.1:0-7904 GCA_035630955.1 Kineosporiaceae bacterium | reverse complement strand
CGTGCTGGGTCTGCTGGCCTGCAACGCGCGGCTGCGCCGCCTGGTACTCGACGATCGGGGCGCCGCCCTGAGGCTCGGTCGTGCCGTCCGGCTCGCGACGCCTGCCCAGAAGCAGGCCCTCTACGGGCGCGACCTCGGCTGCGTGATCCCGGGCTGCGGCGTGCCGGGAGACCTGTGCGAGATCCACCACGTCGTCGCATGGGCCGACGGCGGTCCCACGGACATCGACAACCTCGTCCTCACGTGTCCACGCCACCACGCGGAGATCACCGACGGCACCTGGGAGGTCGAGATGATCGACGGCGTGCCCTGGGCAACGCCGCCGGCGTGGTCCCACCCCGGCCGACCGCTCCTGCGGAACGCCGGTCATCGGACGCCGGCGGCATGAGCCGCCGGCCAGGACGCGCTCGCGGGAGAGTGTCGCCGGGAGGTGACAGGATGACCGTGTGCGAGAGCGACACGCTGTGGGGGTAACCCGGTCGGCTGGCCTGCCGCCGGACCTGAGGACCCAGGTGGAGCGGGCCGGGTACTACCCGGCGCTGGTCTGCGACGTTCTCGACGTCGCGCTCGCGGGGGAGGAGGTGCGCTCCTGGTTCGTGTACCCCGAGACGACGTTCGACCGCGACGAGGTGCGGCGGCACGTCACCGTCCTCGCCCTGACCCCGACCCGGCTCGTGGTGGCGCACGCCGACGACCACGAGCCCGACGCCCTGAGCCCCGAACCGTACGCCTCGGCCTCGACCGAGGCGGTCGCCCTGCGCCAGGTCCGCTCCCTCGTCCTCACGCACGCCGTGACTCGGCCGGAGGAGCACCGTCCGGGCGCCACCCCGCGGGAGCTCACGCTGACCATCGGCTGGGGATCGCTGAACCGGATCGACCTCGAGCCCGCCGGCTGCTCCGACCCCGACTGCGAGGCCGACCACGGCTACACCGGGACAGCGGCGCTGGAGGACATCACGCTCCGGGTGTCCGCGGACGCCGAGGGCTCGGACGCGGTGCGCGCCGCCGTCGCGTTCGCGCGGTCGGTGTCCGCGGCGACCGCCGTCGGCTGACCGCTCGCCATGGACGCCGGCCTGGCGGACGTCTTGCCGTCGGTGGCGGCGGCGCTGGGCCTTCCCGTGCGCGGTCCCGGGCGGCTGCCCATGCCGGTCGCCCGGTCGGCGGTCGTCGTTCTGGTCGACGGGCTGGGTGAGGAGCTGCTCGCGGCGCGCGGCGGCCACGCCCCCTTCCTGCGGTCGGTGCGGCTCGGGCTCGGGGAGGCGCTCGCCGTCGACTGCGGCTTCCCCAGCACGACCGCCACGAGCATGGGCACGTTCGGGACGGCGCGGCGCGCCGGCGCCCACGGGCTGGTGGGCATGAACGTGCTCGCGCCCGAGCTCGACCTCGTGTTCAGCGAGCTCGCCTGGGACCCGCGGGTCGACCCGATCAGCTGGCAGCCGGGCACCACCGTCTTCGAGGACGTCCGCGCCGCCGGACTGCCGGTGATCATGATCGCTCCGCACTACTTCGACGGGTCGGGCCTCACCCGGGCCGCCTTGCGCGGCGCCTCCTTCGTCGCCGCGAAGACGCTCGCGCAGCGGGTCGACGCCGCGCTCGCGGCGCTGGCCGCCCACGACCGGGTACTCGTCTACCTGTACTGGGGCGAGGTCGACAAGGTCGGGCACGTGCACGGGTGCGAGTCGTTCGAGTGGGGCGAGGAGCTCGAGCGGGTCGACGGCGAGCTCGCACGTCTGGTGCGGTCGTGCCGGCGGGACGTCCTGGTCGCCGTCACCGCGGACCACGGCATGGTCGACGTCCCGTACGCCGACCGCGTCGACCTCGCCGACGAGCCTGAGCTGCGCGCCGGCGTCCGGCACGTCGGCGGGGAGGCCCGGGCTCTGCACCTCTACTGCCACCCCGGTGTGGTGGACGCCGTCGACGCCGCCTGGCGGGCCCGGCTCGGGGGAGACGTCGAGATCGTGCGCCGAGCGGACGCGATCGAGCGCGGCTGGTTCGGTGCGGTCGAGCCGCACGTCCTGCCCCGGATCGGCGACCTGCTCGCCGTCGCCGTCGGGCGGATCGCCATCGTCGACTCATCCAGCGCCCGCCCCGAGCTGCTCCGGCTCATCGGGCAGCACGGCGCACGCACGCCGCAGGAGTCGCTCGTGCCCGTGCTCTGGGTGCCGGGCGGTCGCTAGTCGCGGGCTGTCAGTCGCGGCGCGAGCCGAAGACGATGTCGTCCCAGCTCGGCACGCTCGCCCGCCGGCTGCGGCGGGACGCCGACGAGCGGTCCTGCTCCGCCGCCGCGTCCAGGTCGAGCGGATCGGTCGAGGACCGGTGCGACGTCTGGCCGCCCGGCTTGGCCGTCGGCTTCGGCCCCGGCTTGGCTGCCTGTGCGTGCGGCGACGGCTTCGGTGACGCCGGCTTGTGCGACGACGACGCCCCTGCCGAGGTCGTCGGCACCTTGGACGCGGGCGGCGCCTCGGGCAGAGCCACCAGCTCGGCGTCCTCGAGCTCCTCGGGGCGCGAGCGCGGCGGGTGTGCCGCCGGGGGTTCGCCGAGCGCCTCCGCCCGGACGCGCAGCTGGTCCACGGCGAGCTCGAGCGGGTCCACACCGTCGGGGTCCTCGGAGGCGTCGGGCACCCACTGCCGGCGTCCGCGCCGCTCGCGGAGCGTGTCGAGCAGGTCCACGGTCGCCGCGGCCGCGCTCGCCCGATCGTCCTCGGCGGCGCGGACCCCGCCGTCCGCCTCCACGTCGTACACCCGCTCCCGCACGCCGTCCGCGCGCACCGGTGCGAGCACCCGGCGTCCGCCGATCGGGTCCGCACGCTCCGGGGCCGGCTCGTCCACGAGCCACCGCGCCTCGTCGTCCAACGCGGTCACGTGCCGCAGCTGAACGTCGTACTCCCACTCGGCGCGCCGTTCGCGCCCGGCCGCCTCGAAGGTCAGCCGGACGAACCAGGTACCGTCCGTCCGCCATGCGTCCCACGACGCCGAGCCCGTGTCGACCTCGCGAGCGGCGAGCCGGGTCGAGACCAGCTCGTCCAGCGTCGGATAGGAGCCGGGCGTGCCGGGGGTCGCGCGCCGGAGCCGGACGCCGCGGGCCTGCCGGGCGACGAACTCCCGCTCGGCCAGCACCGGCCCCTCGTAGCGCCGGACGTGCTCCACGGCCACGCCGGCCTCGTCCGCGACCTCCTCGGCCGTCCGCCCGGAGCGGATCTTGGCCTGGATGTCCCGGGGACGCAGCGTGCTGGTCTGTTCGATCTGCAGCTGCGCGAGGCGCGCGCGGTCGCGGCGGACCGCGGCGCGCAGCGGCTCGTCGACGGCCAGCAGGTACCGCTGGCCCTCGGACCCTGCGAGCAGGAGGTGCTCCCCGTCGTCGTGAACGCCGACGAGCGTGAGGTCGTGCATCCGTGCTCCCTCCGCTCGGTCCGTCCCGTACCGTCAGCCTCCGACTCTGCCATCCGTCGGTGCCGATACGAAGCACGTGCCCGGGCGTGGCGTTCCCGAACGTCCGGCGCGTCGCGGTGGCGGTTTCGGGGGTGGTGGATCCAGCGCGCGTCGTGGCGGGGGACCTGTGAGGATGCCACGGTGACCGTGCCCGCCGTCGCCCCCTACGACGCCGTCCTGCTCCTCTCGTTCGGCGGCCCGGAGCAGCCCGCCGACGTCCTGCCGTTCCTCGAGAACGTGACGCGCGGACGCGGTATCCCGCGGGAGCGGCTGGAGTCGGTGGCCGAGCACTACCACCACTTCGGCGGGCGGAGCCCGATCAACGACCAGAACCGCGCTCTGCTGGCGGCGCTGCGGTCCGAGCTCGACGCCCGCGGCCTCGGCGTCCCGCTGTACTGGGGCAACCGGAACTGGGACCCCTACCTGCTGGACACGCTGCGCCAGGCCCGCGCCGACGGCGTCCGGCGCCTCTGCGTGATCGTGACCAGCGCCTACTCCAGCTACTCCGGCTGCCGCCAGTACCGGGAGGACCTGGCCGCGGCCCTGATCGGAGTCGCCGAGGAGGCCGGCGGCGATCAGGCCGACCAGCTTCCCGAGGTCGACAAGATCCGGCACTACTTCAACCATCCGGGGTTCGTCGCGGCCAACGCGGACGCCGTCCTCGCCGCGCTCGCCCGCGTGCCCGAGGGCTCGCGGATCGCGTTCGTCACGCACTCGGTGCCGACGGCGATGAACGACACCGCCGGGATCGAGGGCGGCCGCTACGAGAGCCAGCACCGGCACGTCGCCGCGGCCGTTACCGGGGCTGTCGGCGAGCAGGTCGGCGAGCGGATCGGGACCACCCCCGAGTGGGACCTCGTCTACTGCTCCCGATCGGGGCCGCCGAGCCAGCCGTGGCTGGAGCCCGACGTCAACGACCACCTACGAGCCCTGAGGGACGCCGGCGTCCCCGGTGTCGTCGTCGCCCCGATCGGTTTCATCAGCGACCACATGGAGGTCGCGTTCGACCTCGACACCGAAGCACGCGAGACGGCCGAGGAGATCGGGCTGCCGTTCGTCCGGGCCGCGACGGTCGGCACCGACCCCCGGTTCGTGGCGGGGCTCGTCGACCTCGTGCTCGAACGCGCCGCGCAGGCCCGCGGGGAGGAGCCGGACCAGCCGACGGCAGGGGAGGCCGGGGCGTCCTGGGCCGTGTGCCCCGTGGGCTGCTGCCGCAATCTGCGCGGGGACAAGCCCGCCGCATGCGGAGAGGACTGGGTCGGTCCGCTCGGCACGGCGGCCAGGGCAACGGCGACGAGCCGGTGACCGACGACCCGATGGCCCTGCTCGCGGTCGCCGAGGAGGCCGCCCGGCGCGCGGGAGACCTGATCCGGGGCAGCGGCCCGGGAGCGGTCGCGGTCGAGGCGACGAAGTCGAGCCCGACGGACGTCGTCACCGCCACCGACCGCGCCGCGGAGGACCTGCTGCGTGACCTGCTGGCGCAGCGGCGCCCCGACGACGGCGTCCTCGGCGAGGAGGACGGCTGGGTCCCGGGCGCGAGCGGCCTGACGTGGGTCGTGGACCCGATCGACGGCACGGTCAACTACCTCTACGGGATCCCGGCCTTCGCGGTCAGCGTCGCCGTGGTCTCCGGGCGTCCCGACGTCGTCGGCGGCTGGGAGACCGTCGCCGGCTGCGTCTACGACGTCCCACTCGGGCAGGCCTTCACCGCTGCGCGCGGTCAGGGTGCCTGGCTCGACGGACGGCCGCTGTCACGGGCGCCGCGGCCGGTTCCGCCGCTGGAGGGGGCGCTCGTCGCGACGGGCTTCGGCTATCGCTCCGAGCGACGCCGGGCGCAGGCGGGGGTGCTGGCCGACCTGCTGCCCCGGATGCGGGACGTGCGCCGGGTGGGCTGCTCCGCCCTGGACCTCTGTGGCGTGGCAGCCGGGCGCTACGACGCCTACTTCGAGCGCGGTCTGCACACGTGGGACTTCGCCGCCGCCTACCTGGTCGCGACCGAGAGCGGCGTCACCGTCACCGGCGGGGCCGGGCGGCCGCCGTCCGAGGAACTCCTCGTGGCCGCGCGCGATCCCCTGGCCGACGTGCTCGCCGCCGAGCTCGTCGCGCTCGGCGCGGACGCCGGCTGATCCCGTCTGAGCCAGGCTGAGCCGGCTGAGCCCGCTGACGCTGAGCAGAGGGGCTCAGGCGGGCAGCTGCGGGAGGCCGGCGGCGGGGGTCGGGAGCCCGTAGAGGGCGAGGTCCTCCTGGACGCCGTCGATGGGGAGGTCGTGCTCGACGGCGATCCGGGCCAGCGACTCGAGCTGGCCGAGGCTCACCTCGACGAGGTAGTCGTCGCCCGTCGCGGCCGCCTGCGAGAGGGCTCCACGGGTCTGCGCGATGCGGTTGCTGATCTCACTGCGGAATTCGTTCACGCGCTCTCCTCGTCTCGCCTGCGGGAAGAGCACGACCCTAGGGACGAAACGCGCACGGCGCCAGGGGTGCCGTCCTCCGATCCGCTGACAGCGAGATGAACGGAACGTGTCCCGCCGGTCCTCGGAACGCTCCTCCGGCGTGTCGTCACCGCCTGCCGCGACCTCTGCTCGCATGGTGACGAAAGGGCAGCAATGGGGCGCGGCGCACCGCGCAGACGGAACCTGCTCGCGGGCAGCGGGATCGTGGTGCACAATCCACCGGTCGTCGGGGGCACAAAACCTCCGCCCGGCGCGTTACTGAGGCGCTTGCCCGCGTGCGGCGACCGGGTCGCGGTACGGGGGGTACGGCAGCACGACCTTGGCGGCGCTTGCGGCGCCAGGGCGGCGTCGCGTTCGCGGCGGCGCCGAACCATCACCGAAAGACGATCCGGAGCGTGAGCACATGGCTACTGATTACGACGCGCCGCGCAAGACCGACGACGAGCTCAGCGAGGACTCGATCGAGGAGCTGAAGGCCCGGCGCGTCGACAAGACCGCGGGCACGGTCGACGAGGACGAGATCGAGGCCGCAGAGGGCTTCGAGCTGCCTGGCGCCGACCTGTCCAACGAGGAGCTTTCCGTCCGCGTCCTGCCCCGGCAGGCCGACGAGTTCACCTGCTCGAGCTGCTTCCTCGTGCACCACCGGAGCCAGCTCGCCAGCGAGCGGAACGGTCAGCCGATCTGCAAGGAGTGCGCGGCCTGACCCGCGTCAGCGCCGGGCCCGGACGACGGCGTCCGCCAGGCGCTGGGGGTGTCGCGTGGAGACGAGCCAGGAGGGGACCGGGTCGGCCGGGTCGGTGACCGGCACCCGGAGCCCTGGCCCGATCCACCCGCGCAGGCACACGAACGACCGGGCGTCGAACTCGACCCCCCGCGCCCGTCGCATGCCGGCGGCGTCGAGGACCTCCGGCGCCCCGAGGAAGTGCACGGGGATCCGGGCGGCGCCGGCCACGAAGTCCTCCCCGTCGACCCCTACCGTCGGCGTCCCCGCGAGCAGCAGCCCCGCGAGGACGCCGAGCATCACGACCGTGACCACCACCATGACGGTGCCGCCGAAGGGCGCGACGACGAGCCCGAAGCCGATCGCGACGAGGACGGCGAAGAGCCACACCGACCACGACGGCCACAGCCGCTCGAGCACTCGCTCGCCCGTGGCCGGCGTCACCGGTCCCGTCTCCGTCACGACCCCAGCGTGCCAAATGACCGTCCCGAACGAACGGCAGGGCTCCAGCGGCGCCTCCGTCGGGCCGGCCGTGGCTAGGGTGACCGACCGTGACGAGCCACGATCCTGACCCCGGCGTCCCCGTCCCGACCGTGATCGAGGACGGCGCGGTCCTGCCGGCCTACTCCCACCCCGGCGACGCCGGCGCGGACCTGGCCTGCGCCCACGACGTCGTCCTCGGTCCCGGTGAGAGGATCACCGTCGCCACCGGCGTCCGGATCGCCCTGCCCGAGGGCTACGCCGCCTTCGTGCACCCCCGCTCCGGGCTCGCCGCGCGGCACGGCGTCACCGTCCTCAACGCCCCCGGCACCGTGGACGCCGGGTACCGCGGCGAGATCCGCGTGACCCTGCTCAACACCGACCGCACGACGCCGGTCGTGTTCCACCGCGGTGACCGCATCGCGCAGCTCGTGGTCCAGCGCGTGGAGCAGGCCGCATTCGTTCCGGTCGAGGAGCTGCCCGCGTCCGTCCGCGGCGAGGGCGGGTTCGGCTCCACCGGCGGCTGGCGGGCGGACGGCGGACCCGGCCCCGCCAACCGCTGACGTCGTTCGCGCGTCCACCGGGCGTGCCTCGCCCGACCCCCGCACCCTCCGCCCCACCCTCCGTCGTCGCATGGACCTGACCGGCGGCGCCTTCCTCACCCTCGTCGCCGGGCTCGCGATCGCTGCGGCGGCGCTCACCGTCGTGTGCTGGCCCCGGCTCTCGGCGCAACGGCCCCTGCCGGTGCTCGGCCGGGTCGGCGCGCTGCTCGGCCTCAACCTGTTGGTCCTCGCGACGGTCGGGCTCGTCGCGAACGACGTCTT
>DASQJO010000401.1:0-3738 GCA_035630955.1 Kineosporiaceae bacterium | reverse complement strand
CTGCGGATCGAGGACGTCGCCCTCGGCTGCGCGGTGAGCGTGGTGGTCGGCGTCCTGTTCTGGCCGCGCGGGGTGCTCGCAGGTCTCGGCGCCGCGCTCGACGAGGCGTACGCCGCGGCGGGCGACCGACTGCGCCGGGTGGTGCTCGTGCTCACCGGTGAGACGCGCCAGGTGCCGGACGCCGTGGAGCACCGGCTCGAGGCCGCCCGCCGCAGCCTGGACGACGCCTTCCGGCTCTTCCTCGCCGAGCGCGGCACCGAGCGCGTGCCGCTGCACGACGCCACCGAGCTGGCCGCGACCGCCACCCGGCTCCGCCTCGTCGGGGCGAGCCTGGCCGACCTCGCCCGAGACGGGATGGCCTGCGGCGAACCCCGCGGCCTCCCGGAGATCCGCCTCCGCGAGGCGGTCGCCGGACTCGACCTCTGGCTGCGCGAGCTCGGCGACGCCCTGGCAGGGCGCCGTCCGGACGTGCCGGCGCCGGAGCGCGCCGACGAACCGTGGGGAGAGGCGCTGGTCGACGACCTCCCCGACGGTGCGGCGGACGGCACAGACGGCCGGGTGCGCGGCCGGACGCTCATGGTGCTGTGGACCGCCCAGCACCTGGACGCCGCGCGTCGACGCGAGGAGCAGCTGTCGGCCTCGTCGGCGGCGGTGGTCAAGGCGCGATCGCGGCGTGCCTGGATCTGAGGACCAGGGTGGATCCCCGATGCGCGACGACGGCGCGGGGCCGAGGATGGGACGACGCGAGCCGAGCGGGAGGCGAGATGACCGGGACGGACGCGGCGCCGCGCGAGGAGGCACCGAGACGGGACGGCCCCTGGGGCGCCGTCCGGGACCGCCTGGGCCGGCGCACTCCGGGGCAGGGGTCGCCCGACAAGCCGCCGTGGCGCGTCGAGGGGATGGGCGGCGACGCCGCTCCGGACGGACAGCCCCCTCGCAGCCCGTGGACGCGGTTCTGGTGGCTGCTGCTCGTGCTGCTCGCCGTGAACTGGATCATCTCGTCGCTGCTGCTCGGGCCGAGCCCGCGCGACACCGTGTCGTACACGTTCTTCCTCCAGCAGGTGAACGCGAGCAACGTCGCGGAGGTCACCTCGACCGGCGAGACGATCGAGGGCAGCTTCAAGAAGGCGGTCTCGTACACGCCGCAGGGCGGCGGCAAGGCCGAGCAGGTCGACCGGTTCACGACGCAGCGGCCGACGTTCGCCGAGGACAACCTCTTCCAGCAGCTGCAGCGCACCGGCGTCCCGGTCAACGCCAACCCGCCCGACCAGGGACCCTCGGTGCTCGTCCAGCTGCTGCTCGGCTTCGGGCCGACCCTGCTGCTCGTCTGGCTGCTGTTCTCCTTCGGCCGCCGGCTCACCGCCGGCGGCGCCGGTGGCCCGCTCGGCGCCTTCGGCCGGTCCCGGGCCACGCTGTACCGGCCCGAGTCGGGGCCGCGGACGACGTTCGCGGACGTCGCCGGCATCGACGAGGTCGAGAACGAGGTCAGCGAGATCGTCGACTACCTGCGCGACCCGGAGAAGTACCGCCGGCTCGGTGCGCAGATCCCGCACGGCGTCCTGCTGTCGGGGCCACCCGGCGGCGGCAAGACGCTGCTCGCCCGCGCCGTCGCCGGCGAGGCCGACGTGCCGTTCTTCTCGATCTCCGCATCGGAGTTCATCGAGGCCATCGTGGGCGTCGGCGCCAGCCGCGTGCGCGACCTGTTCGACCAGGCGAAGAAGGTCGCGCCGGCGATCATCTTCATCGACGAGCTCGACGCCATCGGGCGCTCGCGCGGCGGCGCGCAGTCCCTCGGCGGCAACGACGAGCGCGAGCAGACGCTCAACCAGATCCTCACCGAGATGGACGGCTTCACCGGCAACGAGGGCGTCGTCGTCCTCGCCGCGACGAACCGCCCCGAGATCCTCGACGCCGCGCTGCTGCGGCCTGGCCGGTTCGACCGGCGCGTCACCGTCAGCCCGCCCGACCTCGCCGGCCGGCGACAGATCCTCGTCGTCCACACCCGCGGCGTCCCGCTGGCGCCGGACGTCGATCTGGACCGCGTCGCCGCGTCGACGCCCGGCATGGTCGGCGCCGACCTGCGCAACCTCGTCAACGAGGCGGCCCTGCTCGCCGCCCGGCGCGGGCACGACCTGGTGGCCGCGGCGGACTTCGCCGACGCCCTGGAGAAGATCGTCCTCGGCACCATCCGGGGCATCATGCTCTCGCCCGAGGAGAAGGAGCGGACGGCGTTCCACGAGTCCGGGCACGCCCTGCTCGGCATGCTGACGCCGGGAGCCGATCCCGTCCGCAAGGTCTCGATCATCCCGCGCGGCCAGGCGCTGGGCGTGACCTTCCAGGCGCCGGCGGCCGACCGGTACGGATACTCGGCGAAGTATCTGCGGGGGCGGATCATCGGGGCGCTCGGCGGCCGCGCGGCGGAGGAGATCGTCTACGGCGACGTCACCACCGGCGCCGAGAGCGACCTCGACCAGGTCAGCAACATCGCCAGGCAGATGGTCGGCCGCTGGGGGATGTCGAGTGCCCTCGGACCCGTCACCGTGCTCCCGCCGCCCGGCCAGGAGTCGCCGCTCGGCATCGACGGCGTCGCGCCCGCGACCAAGGAGCTCGTGGACCGCGAGGTCCGGCGCATCGTCGACGAGTGCTACGACGAGGCCGTGACGACCCTGGTCGCGAACCGGAGCCGCCTGGACCGGCTGGCGCACACCCTGTTGCGCACGGAGACGCTCAACGAGGACGACGCGTACGCGGCGGCCGGCATCGACCGGGAGCACGCGCCGGGCGCGCTCGCGCGCGGCGAGGTCCCCGGCGTCCCGCCCGCACCGGGCATGCCGCCGGAGGAACCGGCGGGCGGCGCGGACGACGGGCTGCCGATCGCCTCCAGCCAGTCGCCGTCGTAGCCGGACGCTCACAAAAGGTTCGCATCCACCCCGTTCGGGTTACGGTGGCCGCGGTTCCGGCAGTTCGGCCGGGCCCGCCCCGCGGACACGCCGAGTCCTGCCCGCCGCGGGTGATCCTCTCAGGGCAGGAGCGGGGGACCCACAGGTTCGACGGCGCGGAGGCACGGATGTGCCCGCGCCTGGGGTGAAGCCGCAGCGGCGGCCGGGTCAACCCTCGACCCGAACCCGACAGCTCACCTCGTAGGCGTGGAAGGGATTCCATGCGCGCACGAACGACCGCGGCTGTCGTCGCGACGAGCGCCCTTGCGCTCGGTGTCACCACGCTCACCGCTGGTACCGCACATGCGGCCTCCGGCTCCACCTGGGACCGGCTCGCACAGTGCGAGTCGGGCGGCAACTGGTCGATCAACACCGGCAACGGCTTCTCCGGAGGCCTGCAGTTCAGCGCGTCCACGTGGCGTGCCTACGGGGGCACGGCGTACGCGTCGAGCGCCTGGAAGGCCGGCCGCAGCGCCCAGATCGCCGTCGCGGAACGCGTCCTCGCCGGGCAGGGCTGGGGCGCCTGGCCCGCGTGCTCGGCCAAGCTCGGTCTGCACGGCAAGGCCGGCGCCGGCTCCTCGGCGTCGACCCACCGCACGGCGCCGTCGCACCGCGCGGCGCCGTCACATCGCGCGGCGCCGTCACACCGCGCCCCGCAGGTGTCGCGGTCGGAGGTCCGCACGACCTCCTCGGCGCCGAGGCACCGGGCTCCGGTCGTGCGATCCGCCCCGAAGGTCGCTCCCGCTCCGGGCGCGACCTACGTCGTCAAGGCCGGCGACTCGCTCTCGGAGATCGCGGC
>DASQJO010000400.1:0-1885 GCA_035630955.1 Kineosporiaceae bacterium | reverse complement strand
CGCCGCCCACGGGTGTGCCCGTCGCCGTGTCGGAGGGCCTGGCGGCGGCCGCGAACCTGCGCCGGGGCAGCGGATTCGCGCTGACCGTCGGCACGACGCCGGTCGCCGCGCGCGTGGCGGACGTCGTTCCCGACGTCCCGTCGGTCCCCGGCGGACCGGCCGTGCTCGCGGACGTCGACATCCTCTCCCGGGCCCTGCTCGCCGCCGGTGACACCTCGACCGCCGCCGACGGCTGGTGGGTCGGGAACGTCGTGAGGCCGGACGCGGCCGCCCGCGTGCGCGCGCTCGGCCTCGGCACGGTCGTGGACAGGACGGAGACGGTCCAGCAGCTCACCGCGGGGCCGCTGCGGATCGCCGAGCCCGTGGCGCTCGCCGGACTGGCTCCTCTGGCGGTCGTCCTCGCTCTCGCCGGCGCGGGGCTCGCGGTCTCCGCCGACCTCGAGGCGCGCGCCGTCGAGCTCGCGCGGCTCCGTGCACTCGGCCTGCGACGGGCCGACCTGCGGCGGGGGCTGCTCGCGCAGCACGTCGGCGTGCTCGGTCTTCTCGTGCTCGCCGGCGTCGCCGTGGCCGCGGTCGGCGTGCGCGTGCTCGGTCCGCTGCTCGTCCGGTCCGACACCGGCGGGGAGCCCGTGCCCGCCGTCCGGCCGGTCTGGCCGTGGCCGCTGGAGGCGGTGCTGATCGGCGTGCTCCTGTTCGGGGTCGCGGGCGTCGTCGCCGCGGTCGTCGTCCGGCGGGTGCGGCGCGCGGACGCCGCCTGGCTCCGGGTCGGTGCCTCGTGAGGCCTCTCCTCCGGCTCCCGCGTCTGCACGTGCCGACGCTTCGGGGCCGGGTCCGCGCCGACCGCGGGCCGCTGCTGCTGGTGGCCCTGGTCCTCGCGCTCGGCGCGCTGCTGGCCTGCGTGATCCCCGCCGCCGTGGAGCGGGCGGCGGACGACGCCATGCACGCCGCCGTCGCCCGCGCGGGCGACTCCGCCGAGCTCGTCGCGACCGTGCCGTTCCCCCCGGCGCAAGACAACGACGTCCGGCAGCGGGTCCCCGGCTCGGCGGCGCTGACCGACGCGACGTTCCGCAACACCCGCCTCCTCCTGCCGCCCGCGCTGGCCGGCGTGCTGCGGACGCCGATCGCGCGGGTGACGACGGAGCCGCTCGGCGTCCTCGGACACGGCACGGGTCGCTCCCTCGTCCTCGCCTACGTCACGGCGAGCACCGGTGACCCCTCCGTCCTCTGGACGTCGGGCCGCGCGCCGCACGCGACCGTGCCGGCAGGCGAGCGGAACCTCGTCCGGAAGCGAGCCTCCGGGCCGTCGACCGTGGAGGTGGGCCTCGCGGAGCCCGCGGCGCGCGCCCTCGGCGTCCGCGCCGGCACCCGCCTCGAAGCCCTCGACGCGCGCAGGGAGGAGGTCCACGTCCTCGTCACCGGCCTCTATCGTGCCGGGGACCCTCGCGACCCGGTCTGGAGCGCCGTCCCCCACCTGCTCGAGCCGGCCGGCTTCAGCGACGACGCCGGCCACGGGTACCTCGCCGTCACCGCCCTGCTCTCGCGCGAATCCCTGCCGGACGCGCGCATCGCGATGGACGAGGACCTCGTAACCCGCCAGGTCGTCTACCCCGCGGACCCGGCCCGGGTCGGCACCGGCAACGCCGACGCCGTCGCCGCGGGCGTCGTCCGGTTGCAGGCGTCGTCGCCCGAGGCGCTGCCCGACGACGTGCGATGGGCGACGAACCTGCAGGCCGTCCTCCGCCAGGGGCAGCGCCAGGTGGCCGCCGCGCAGGGGCAGGCCGCAGCCCTGCTCGCCGGGCTGGTGACGGCGGCCGCCCTGGTCACCGCGCTCGCGGCCGACCTGCTCGTACGCCGGCGGGCAGGCGCCCTCGCGCTCGCCCGGGTC
>DASQJO010000399.1:0-4403 GCA_035630955.1 Kineosporiaceae bacterium | reverse complement strand
GCCGACGAGCAGTCCGATCGCCCCGACGTAGCCGGTCACCGTCGTCGGGGAGAGGGGCGAGGTGTCGCTGCCGCCGAGCACGAGCGACGTCACGGCCCCGGCGACGAGCCCGAGGACCGCGCCGGCGAGCACGAACGCGCGGTAGCGCGGCGCGCGCCGGATGGTCACCGGGACGGCGCCGTCCGGCAGGTCCCGCTGCTCTCGCTGCTCCCGCCGCTCCAGGGGCGCCGCGGGCGTGCCGTCCTCCTCGCTCACGGCACCAACGCTAACGGGAGCAGGGCCGACAGGTCCGCCCGGGAGCCGCTGGCCCGGACGCGGCCCGACCCCACCGCCTCGTCCCACGCGAGCCTTCCCGTGACGAGCGCGAGCCAGGTGGCGGCGTCCGTCTCGACGACGTTGGGCGGCGTCCCCCGGGTGTGCCGCGGGCCCTCGACACACTGCACCGCGCCGAACGGCGGCACACGCACCTCCGTGGCGTGCCCCGGCGCGCGGTCCGCGAGCTCCTCCAGCGACCAGCGGACCGCGGTCGCGAGCGTGGTGCGCGGGACACCGGGGTCGGCGGCCCAGGCGCGGACGGCGGCGCGACCGGCGTCCGGGTCGGTTCGGCGGCGGGGCGGCACCCCGCCATTCTTCCCGGAGCCTACGAACGGGGCCGGACGACGCCGAGCGGCGCGGGCACGAGCCCGGGGAAGACGTCGCCCGGCGACGCCAGCCCGCAGCGCCGCACGAGGACCTCCGCGAGGATCTGCCGGTAGTCGGTCGTGCCGGCCAGGTCGCCGTCGACGAGGTCGTCGTCCGCCAGGCCCGGCCACTGCCCGTACACCTGGCCGCCGGCCACGCCGCCGCCGAGCAGCAGGACGGCGTTGCCGTGGCCGTGGTCGGCGCCGCCGGACCCGTTCTCCTCGACCCGGCGGCCGAACTCCGAGAGCGTGACGAGCGTGACGCCGTCCAGCAGCGGTCCGAGGTCGGCGGCGAACGCGGCGAGGCACCGGGCGAGCTCGTCGAGGTGGTCGTGCATGCGGCCGGAGTCGGCGTTCCCCATGTCGGAGTGCATGTCCCAGTCGCCGAAGTCGACGCAGGCCACCTGCAGCCCCACCTTCGCCTTGACGAGCCGGACGACGTCCCGCAGCGCCTTGGCGAGCTCGCTGTCCTTCGGGTAGCCGGCTGGCACCGGCTCCTTCTTCGCCTGCGCCGCGAGCGCCGTCGTCGTCCGGACCGCGGCGAGGGCGTTGCCGGCGGCGGCCCGCGCGGCGGCGGGGGCTCCGGCGTGCATGCGCTGCAGGGTCGTCGTCCAGAGTTGCCGCTGGTGGTCGTCCCACGCGCCCCAGAGGTCGAAGTCGTCGATGGAGCCGAGCACGAGCTCCGGCGCCGGCCCCGCGAGCGCGGCGGACGGGCTCGTGGACCCCACCTCCGCGGCCTGGAAGACCGAGCCCGGAGCTCGGAGCCCGACGGTGCGGTCGAGCCAGCCGGTGCGCAGCGTCGTGCCGGGCGCGGCGCGCTCGAGCTCCGCCATGGCCGTGAAGTGCGAGCGGGACGGGTCCTCCTGGCCGACCGCGTGCACGGCCGCGAGGCTGCCCGCCGTCCAGAGCGGCAGCAGCGGCGCCAGCGCCGGGTGCAGGCCGAAGATGCCGGTGAGCGGCAGCAGGGCGCCGGAAGGGAGCCCGATCGTCGGCCGCAGCCGCAGGTAGTCCGGGTCGCCGGCGGGCACGACGGCGCCGAGCCCGTCGAAGCCGCCGCGGAGCGAGAGGACGACGAGCACGTCGCCGGTGTACGCCGCGCGGTCCGCGGCGAACGCGTAGCGGCTCGTGACGCTCTCGCCGACGGCGGTCGTGACGACGCCGAGCGCGCCCGCCGCGGCCGCCGTCCGGAGCAGCGCGCGCCGGGTGAGGCCCTGCCCCGGCGGGGGTGCGGGGCAGTCGCAGTCGGAGGTCACGGCGGGGTCCCTTCCGATCGGTCAGCGGGCGAGGTGGACGGGACTGGAGAGGATCAGGGCCGCGACGTACGGCAGCCGCCACCCGACGACGGCGCTGTCGGCGCGCACCGGCGTCCGGGTGCCGACCTCGAGGAAGCTGCAGATCGCGGTGACCTGCGCCGCGGGCAGCGGGCGCTGGAGCAGCCGGCGGCCGAGGGCCGCGACGAGCGCCCCGTGCGTCGCGGGCCGGGGACGCGGCAGGAGGGCCGCGAGGTTCGCCTGCGCGAAGCCCTTCGGCCACCAGCCGGCGGCGATCCCGAGCGTGACGTTCCATCGGGCCAGGGTGGCGGCGCTCGACGTCCAGGCCGTCGCGACGTCCGGGTAGCCGTCGGGGGAGGGCCACGCGAGGGGCTGGTGGCCCATGCTCTCCAGCGCCCAGTAGAGCCCCTCGAGCTCGTCGTCGCCGCGTCGTGCCTGCGCGAACCCGAGCGCGCGCACCGTGGCGACGACGCTCTCGAGCGGACGCCGCTGCTTGGCGTCGGCCGACGCGAGGAACTCCGGCGAGGTCAGCAGCAGGCGCAGGACGGGCGCGACAGCGGTGTCGGCGGCCGTGTAGGCCTTGGCGAGCCGATCGACGAGACCGGCCGGCGGGGTGTCGCTGACGAACCGGCGGGCGAGCAGCGTCGCGATCCGTCGCGCGGTGGCCGGGTGCCGGGCCAGGTGGTCGAGGTAGGCGGTGACGACGCCGGAGCCGTCGGCGGACGCGTTCGGGTGGGAGAAGCCGAGGACCGTGACCGGGCCCGTCCAGTGCCACCTCGGCCTGTAGAGCGCGGCGCCGTCGTCGTCGACGGTGAGGCCGGTGAGGATCCTCGCGCTGTCGCGGACCTCGGCCTCGGTGTAGCCGGCGCCGACGCCGACCGTGTGGAGCTCCAGCAGCTCGCGGCCGAGGTTCTCGTTCGGCGCCTTCTTCGTGGAGGACGCGTTGTCGAGGTACGTCAGCATCGCGGGATGGGTGATCGCGGCCTTGAGCAGGTCCGCGAAGCGGCCCAGCGCGTGCCGTCGGATCACGTCGGCGTCGTACCGGTGGCGGTTGTCCCAGACGTTGTCGCTGGGGCAGGTGACGTTGAGGTGGTTCGACCAGACGTCGACCATCACCTCGAGCAGCTGCCGGCGGCTCCACGCGGCCCGGCCGAGGGCCGCCTTGCCCAGGTCGAACATCACGTCCCAGGAGCCGTCGGAGTAGCGCGACCGCACCTGCGCGCTCGTCAGCGCGAGCGTGGGGAAGCGGTCGACGACGGCGTCGCCCTCGCGGTCGGCGACGGAGGCGGGGCGCAGCTGCTGCTCGAGCCAGGCGGCGCGGCCCAGCTTCGTGGCACGGGCGACGAGGTCCGGCGTGAGACCCCACGTCGTGCGTCGCAGCAGGTGGGCGAGGCGGTCCGCCTCGCTGGAGAGCCCGGGCACGACGGATCCATCGGCGCGGGAGCACGCCGGCCTTGATAGCCGGATCGGGTGGTCGGGCCGCGACCTTTAGTCTCGCGTCGTGCACGCCTTCGACGCCGCCACCGAAGTCAAGCCCGCGGGCGGGGGACGCTACGAGGCCGTCCTCGACGAGGAGTGGTCGATCGCGGGCAAGCTGAACGGCGGCTACCTGCTCGCGGTGGCCGCCCGCGCCGCCCTCGCCGAGGCCGGTGAGGGGCACGAGCACCCGCTCGCGGCGACCGCCGCGTTCGCCGCGCCGGCGCCTCCGGGTCCGGTGCTCGTCGTGGTCGAGCCGCTGCGCCTCGGCCGCGGGACGAGCGTGCTCCGGGCGCGGCTCTGCGCCCCGGACGGCGGGACGCCGTACCTGGAGGCCCTCGTCACGGCCGGCCGGATCGCGGACGGCGACCCCGTCGTGCCCGCGCCCGCGGTGCCCGACCTGCCGCCGGAGGAGTCGTGCCCCCGGCTGTCCGTCGACGCCGGCCCCTTCCGGGTGCCGATCCTCGCGCTGCTCGCCGAGCGCCTCGACCCCGGGACGGCGGGGTTCGGCGGCGGCCGGCCGACCGGAGCGGGCGAGCTGCGCGGCTGGGTGCGCTTCGACGACGGCCGCGACCCCGACCCGCTGGCGCTGGTCACGATCGCCGACGCGCTGCCGCCGCCGAGCTTCGACGTCCCCGGCCTGCAGTACGGATGGACGCCGACCCTGCAGTACAGCGTGTTCGTCCGCGGGGTGCCGGCGCCGGGGCCGCTGCGCGTCCGGACGGTCGCCCGGAGCATCACCGGCGGCGCCATGGACGAGACGTGCGACGTCTGGGACGCCACCGGACGCCACGTCGCCGTCGCCCACCAGCTGGCCGGCGTCCGCACGACCTGACGTTCGACGGCGGGCGCCCTCAGAGCCGGCCGCCCGCCGTGTCCCCGGAGAGCTTCTGCGCGGCCCAGATGGGCAGGATCGACAGCAGGATGAGCGCGGCCGCGACGACGTTGACGATCGGCGCGGCGTTGGGCCGGAACA
>DASQJO010000398.1:0-4730 GCA_035630955.1 Kineosporiaceae bacterium | reverse complement strand
TCCCGATCAACACCAGGTTCACCGTGGCCCAGGCCCTGGACGCCGCGCGCGCCTACGCCGCCACGACAGGCCGCCGGGTGAGCATCGAGTACGCGCTGATCCGCGACATCAACGACCAGGAGGAGCGCGCGGACCTGCTCGGCCGCGAGCTCGCCCGGCGCGGCAAGGGCTGGGTGCACGTCAACCCGATCCCGCTGAACCCCACGCCGGGGTCGAAGTGGACGGCGAGCGACCCGCGCGTCCAGGACGCCTTCGTCGAGCGGCTGCGCGCGCACGGCGTCCCCGTGACGGTGCGCGACACCCGGGGCCGCGAGATCGACGGCGCCTGCGGCCAGCTGGCCGCCACCACCCCCTGACGGGTGAGGGCAGGTGCACCGGTCGGGGCGGTGGTCGACAGGTCCTGGTGTCGGGCAGAATCAGCGCCGTGAGTGACACGTTCCCGCGCGCAGGCCGTCTCGTGAAGGGCTACGACGTCGAGCAGGTCGAGGCCTTCCTCAGCCGTGCCCGTGCTGCCTACGAGGACTCCGGCCGCGGGCCGGCGATGACGTCGTGGCACGTCCGGACGGTCGGCTTCGACCTCGTCCGCGGCGGGTACGACGTCGAGGCCGTGGACGCGGCGCTCGACCGCATCGAGGACGCCTTCGCCCGCCGCGAGAAGCAGCGCGGCGAGGAGCGCGCCGGCGCCGGCGGCTGGCAGACCCAGCTGCGCACCCAGGAGCAGTCGCTGCGCGCCCAGCTGGCGCGTCCGGACGGCGAGCGCTTCCCCCGTGGCAACGGCATGGAGCTCACCTACGACGTCAAGCAGGTCGACGAGCTCTGCCGGCGCATCGAGGAGGCGTTCGTCAGCGGCCGCGCACTGCCGCCCGACGCCGTCCGGCTCGCGGTGTTCAAGAGCCGCCGCGGCAACCGCGGCTACCGCGAGGCGTCGGTCGACGCCTTCCTCGACCGGGTCGTCGAGCTCCTCGTGGTGGCGACCGTCTGAAGGACGTCTACAGCCTGCCCATCGACCGGTCCACCTCGATCTCGACGACCACGCGTCGAGGGTTCGGCCGCGGCCGCCGGTACCGGACGGCGTAGCGCTGCTCGGCGTCCGCCACGGACACCGCGTCGGTGAGCACCCGCGCCGTCCCCTCGAGCGTCAGCCAGCGCCGGCCGTCGACCTGGCACACGGCGGCCCGGCCGCCGCGCCCCGCGTTGCGCGCCTTGACGCTGTCCGCACTCGTGATCACCCGGGCGACGCCCGCCTCGGCGTCCCACGTGAACCCCACCGCGACGACGTGCGGCGACCCGTCCGGGCGCAGCGTCGTCAGCGTCGCGAGATGACGCTCGGCGAGGAACGTGCGCACGGCGTCCGAGGAGAGGTCGGGGGGCACGGGCACAGCGTGCCCGAGCCGGACGCCGGTCGCGCGCCACGACCGGCCGCGACCCCTGGCGGAGCCCGGACGTCGCGACGAGGATGCCCCCATGACGACGCACGCCGACGGCACGAGGACGGGCGCGTACGCGGCGGCCTACCGGCGCAGCCTGGAGGACCCCGACGGCTTCTGGGGCGAGGCCGCCGCGGGCATCGACTGGATCACGCCGCCGCAGCGCGTCCTCGACGACGACACCCCGCCCTTCTACCGCTGGTTCGCCGGCGGCGTGCTCAACACCTGCTACAACGCGCTCGACCGGCACGTGATCGCCGGTCGCGCGGAGCAGCCCGCGCTGATCTACGACTCGCCGCTCGCCGGCACCGCGCGGACCTACAGCTACGCCGAGCTGCTCGAGCTCGTCGCCCGGTTCGCCGGCGTCCTGCGGGACCTCGGCGTCGAGCAGGGCGACCGCGTGGTGATCTACATGCCGATGGTCCCCGAGGCCGTCGTCGCGATGCTGGCGTGCGCGCGGATCGGCGCCGTGCACTCCGTCGTCTTCGGCGGCTTCGCGCCCGCCGAGCTCGCCGTCCGCATCGACGACGCGACGCCGAGGGTCGTCGTCACCGCCTCGTGCGGCATCGAGCCGGGCCGGGTGATCCCTTACAAGCCGATGGTCGACGCCGCCCTCGACCTCGCCACCCACCGGCCCGACCAGGTCGTCGTGCTGCAGCGCCCGCAGGCGCCGGCCGAGCTGCGGGAGCGGGACGTGGACTGGGCGACGGTCATGCGGCCGGATGCCGTCGACCCCGCGCCCGCCGTCCCGGTCGCGGCGACGGACCCGCTGTACGTCCTCTACACGTCCGGCACCACTGGACGGCCGAAGGGCATCGTCCGCGACAACGGCGGCCACGCCGTCGCGCTGCGCTGGTCGATGGGCAACGTGTTCGGCATCGAGCCCGGCGAGGTCTTCTGGGCCGCCTCGGACGTGGGGTGGGTGGTCGGCCACTCCTACATCGTCTACGCGCCGCTGCTCGCCGGGGCGACGACGATCCTCTACGAGGGCAAGCCGGTCGGGACGCCGGACGCCGGCGCGTTCTGGCGCGTCGTCGCGCAGCACGGCGTCAACGCGCTCTTCACGGCGCCGACGGCGTTCCGGGCGATCAAGAAGATGGACCCGAAGGCCGAGCTGCTCGGGGCGTGCGACGTCTCGTCGCTGCGCACGCTGTTCCTCGCGGGAGAGCGGCTCGACCCGGACACCTACCAGTGGGCCACCGACGTCCTCGGCGTCCCGGTCGTCGACAACTGGTGGCAGACCGAGACCGGGTGGCCGATCTGCGCCAACCTCCGCGGCCTCGAGCCGTTGCCGATCAAGCCCGGGTCGCCGTCCGTCCCGGTGCCGGGGTACGACGTCCAGGTCCTCGGGCCGGACGGCGAGCCCGTCGGCCCCGGCGCGGAGGGCGCCATCTGCATCCGGCTGCCGCTGCCACCCGGCGCCCTGCCCACGCTGTGGAACGACGACGAGCGCTTCGTCGCCAGCTACCTGTCGGCCTTCCCCGGCTGGTACCTCACGGGCGACGGCGGCTACAAGGACGAGGACGGCTACGTCTACGTCATGGGGCGCACCGACGACGTGATCAACGTCGCCGGCCACCGGCTCTCGACCGGCTCGATGGAGGCGGTGCTCGCCGCGCACCCCGCCGTCGCGGAGTGCGCAGTCGTCGGGGTGCACGACGAGCTCAAGGGCCAGGTCCCGCGCGGGTTCGTCGTGCTCAAGGCCGGCGTGGACGCCGATCCGGAGCAGCTGCAGGCCGAGCTCGTGCAGGCCGTCCGCGACCGGATCGGCGCGGTCGCCGCGTTGCGCCGGGTGGACGTCGTCCCGGCGCTGCCCAAGACCCGATCGGGCAAGATCCTGCGCCGGACGATGCGCGAGATCGCCGACGGCGGGTCGCCGGCCGTCCCGAGCACGATCGAGGACGCGTCGGTCCTGGACGCACTCGGACCGGTGCTGCGCTCCTGACGTTCGCGAGCGCACGCGCGAGGGCCTCGTGGGCGAACGGGAGGTCCCAGTCCTCCGTCACCTCCGGGTGCTCCTCGACGAGGGCGAGGCAGCGCTGCGCGTGGGTGAGCGCCACCGCGTGCTCACCGACGGCGAGCGCCGTCCGCGAGATGAGGTGTTCGCCGCGAGCGGCGTTCGCCGCCGTCCCACCCTCGAGCAGTGCCGCGCGGAGGCGTAGGCGCCGGAGAGCAGGAGGTTGCGGTCGGCCTGCGGGGACTGCGGACCGACGCCGGAGTCGAGGAGGTCCCAGGCCTCGTTGTTGAACTGTTGTTGAACTTGACGCCGAACCAGCGGTGCATGTCCCGCTCCTCGACCCGGGCCGTGCCGACGTTCTGCACCAGCGCGTGCCAGCCCTCGAACTGCCGCAGCCGCGCGACGTCGTCCGGAACGCCGCGGTGGACGCCGCGTCGCAGGTCCTTGGCCTCGGCGCGGACGCGCCGGAGGTCGGGGTTGCCGGGCAGCGTTCGCACGGGTCCGTCGTGCCGGGTGTGGTCTCCCGCGGTGGTCCCGCGTCCGCTGCCCCGGGACCGCACGAGACGGAACCGTCGGGGCAGGATCGAGCCTCGTCCAGGTGCACTCGGTGCTTGCCGCGGACAGGAGGCGCCCTGGTGCGCGCTGCCCCGATCATGGCACGTGCCTGTCGTCCGCGTCCGTCCCGCCGACGTCACATGTATTGCTACATACGAAGAGGCTTGAGATCCGCCGTCGCGGGGAAAGGCCAGGACATGGCGGACACTTCTTCGAGCAGCACAGGCACGTCCGGCGGGCGCACCGGCGTCGCCGTCGTCACAGGAGGCTCCGCGGGCCTCGGGCGCGCCGTCGTCCGTGAGCTCGCCGGCCTCGGCTACGACGTCGCGGTCCTCGCTCGGGAGAGCCAGGGCCTGCACGGCGCGGCACGCGAGGTCGACCTCGCCGGGCGGCGCGGCATCGCCGTCGCGGTCGACGTCGCCGACGCGGCCGCGGTGGACGCCGCAGCGGAGCGTGTGGAGACCGAGCTCGGACCGATCGACGTGTGGATCAACGACGCCATGACCAGCGTCTTCGCCCGGTTCATGGAGGTCGAGCCGGACGAGTTCGAGCGCGCCACCCAGGTCACCTACCTCGGGTTCGTCAACGGCACCCGCGCCGCCCTGCGCCGGATGGTGCCCCGCAACGCCGGGCACGTCGTGCAGGTGGGGTCGGCGCTCGCGTTCCGCGGCATCCCGCTGCAGAGCGCCTACTGCGGCGCCAAGCACGCGATGGTCGGGTTCACCGAGTCCGTGCAGGCGGAGCTCGACCACGACGGCGTCGACGTGCAGATGTCCATGGTCCACATGCCG
>DASQJO010000397.1:0-1584 GCA_035630955.1 Kineosporiaceae bacterium | reverse complement strand
GCGAAGCGCAGCACCGGCTGGTCGCTCCCCTCGCTCGACAGCAGCACCGACCGGCCGCCCGGCTCGAGCGCCAGGCCCTCGCCCTGCCGCTGCGCGGGCAGGGAGGCGGTGGCGCGCGGCGTGAGCAGCCGGGTCCCGCCGTCGAGCGGGAAGGGGTCGAACGCAGCGAGGTCGCCGTAGGTCCGCAGCAGGACGGTGCCGTCGGCCGCGACCGCGCCGTCCGTGACGAGGACCAGCGGGACCGTCCCCACCGGGACGAGCGTCGCCTCCCGGATCGCCGGAGCCGCAGGGATCCGCCCGTTCCATGCGGACGCCGGCACCGCGTAGACCGTCCCGGTCAGCAGGCCCTTGCTCACGACGAACATCCGCCGGCGCGCGGTGTCGACGAGCAGCGTCTCGGCGTCCCGGGGACCGCCCGGATAGCGCAGCCGCAGTCGCAGCCGCGGCTCCTCCACGACCCCGCCTGCCCGCGACGGCTCGGGCACCACGTCGACCTCGACGGACGACCGGCGCGCCTCGTTGTCGCCGATGTCCGCGACGGCGAGCCACGACCGGCCCCCGGCGTCCCGGAAGGCGGCCATCGCCTCCCAGTCGACGTCGGGGACGCCCGCGATCCGGACCGTGCCGGTCACGCGGCCGGAGGTGCCGAGGGCGAAGAGCAGGGGCGGGTTGCCGGAGTCGTCGTGGGTCCACAGCACGCCGGGTCGCGTGGGGCTCAGCGCCAGGCCCGAGGACTCGGTGATGCGGGCGTCGCTGATCGTCCGGTCGACGTCCGCGGCCGGGCGGCCCCCCGGGACCGCGGCGTCCGCGGCGTCCGCGGGGGCCCCGGCCAGGGCGCAGGCCGCGAGCGCGAGCAGGGCGGCGGTCGGCGCCCGCCTCACCGCCGGACGCCGGTGAGCGCGGGCAGCACGCCGTCGAGCCGGTCCGCCAGCGCGGGGCGCACGTGCCACGCCGCCGCGAGGTCGGCGTGCTCCGCCAGCAGCCCCTCGTCGACCGGGGCGTCCCAGCCGGCGCGGGCTGGACGGTGCTCGGCGCGGATCAGCGCGTTGCGCGGGGTGTGCCGGGAGTCCACGAACTCCACGACGTCGACGCGGTAGCCGGCGAGCCGCAGGAGCTGCGAGCGCAGGGTGTCGGTGAGCACGTCGGCGAACCGCTCGCGCAGGATCGGGTGCCGGACCAGCGCCGCGTACGGCTCGGGCGCGGCGAGCCCGGCGGCGCGCGCCTCGTCCAGCTGACGCTGCACGTCGTGGTGGCAGCAGGGCGCGGCGAGGACAACGGGGGCGCGCCACGCGACGGCCCGGCCCAGCGCGTCGTCCGTGGCGGTGTCGCAGGCGTGCAGGGCCAGGACGACGTCGACGCCGTCCTCGAACGAGCCGCCGGGATCGGCGTCGCCGATCGTGCCCACCGCGAAGTCGAGCCCCGTCAGGCCGAGGTCGGCGGCCAGGCGGGCGTTCCGCTCGACGAGCTCGGGCCGGACGTCGACGCCGAGGGTCTGCACGCCGTCGGGCAGCAGGCCGGTGAGGTGGCGATGGGCGGCGAAGGTCAGGTAGGCGTTGCCGCAGCCGAGATCGACGACCCGCAGCG
>DASQJO010000396.1:0-4667 GCA_035630955.1 Kineosporiaceae bacterium | reverse complement strand
GTTCCGGCTGTCCGGGACGACATGGATGGTGTCCTCGCCGTCGGCGTAGTAGCGGCCCCCGGAGCCGCCGCCGAGCACCTCCCGCATGAGGTAGCGGTTCCCCTCGCCGTCCACGCCGTGGACCCCCGTGTACCGGATCGTCTCCTGGTCGGCGGGCATCCGGCCGCCCGTCGCCTTGGCCAGGACGCCGGCCAGGACGCCGAGCAGCCGGAGGATGACGAAGGTCCGGGCGTTGGTCGGCGCCGGGAACACGGGCGTCAGAAGCGTCCCCTTCGGCGGGAACCGCAGCTCGAGCAGCGGGACGACACCCTCGTCGACGTCGAGCTCGGCCATCCGCTCGGGCGTGTCGGCGAGGTTGCGCAGGATCGGCGCCAGCCACTTCGCGAGGAAGTTGCCGTCGGCGTAGTCGCCGGCGTGGTTGATCGGCCCCTTGGCCTGCGGCCCGGTGCCGGTGAAGTCGAGGACCAGCTTGTCGGGGGTCTTGGTGAGGGTGATCCGCTGGGCGTGCAGCCTGGGCGGGTCGATGCCGTCGTGCTCGGCGTAGTCCTCCCACACGTAGGTGCCGTCGGGGATCCTGGGGAGGATCTCGCGGCGGTACGTCTCGGTCGTCCGGTCCAGGACCGCGTCGAAGGCCGCCTCGACCGCCGGCGTCCCGTACCGCTCGAACAGCTCGCCGAGCCTACGCGCACCCATGAGGCAGGCGGAGCACTCGGCGTCCAGGTCCGCGGCCAGCGCGTCGGGGGTACGGGAGTTGCGGGTCATGATGCGTAGCGCGGCGTCGTTCGGGACGCCGGCCGCCCACAGCTTGATCGGAGGGACCATGAGCCCCTCCTCGAACACGGACGTCGCCGTGCTCGGCATCGAGCCCGGGACGGCCCCGCCGATGTCGTCGTGGTGCCCGAAGGCCTGGACGAACGCGACGACGCGGCCCTCGGCGAAGACCGGGACGGTCACGCAGAGGTCCGGCAGGTGCCCGATGCCGCCCTCGCTGGCGTACACGTCGTTGTGGAAGAAGACGTCGCCCGGCTGCATGGTCTCCAGCGGGAAGTCGCGGGCGACCGGATGGACGAGGGCGCTGTACGACCGGCCCGTGAGCTTGCGGAGCCGGGCGTCGTGGATGCCGACGCGGAAGTCGTGGGCGTCGCGGATCATGGGCGAGCGCGACGTCCGGCCGATCGCCGTCTCGACCTCCCGCTCGACGCTGGCGAGCGTCCCCTGGACGATCTCGACGAGCACGGGGTCCACCCCGCCGCCGCCAGTGGCGTCTTGTGGGCCCTCAAGGTGATCATCTTCCGGGATCGACGACGACGAGGGCCCAGAAGTCGCGGCGGTGAGCGAGAGGTTGAGGTGAGGGTCGACGCGGGCCTCGAAGCCGGGGTGGAGGGGGATCGTGGAGCCGAACTCCTCGATGACGGCGGGGCCCTCGATGACGTCGCCGGGCCGCAACGACGGCCGCCGGTACACGGGAACGTCGTCCAGGACCTCCTCGAAGACCACGCGACGGCGTCCCGTGAGGGCCCGCGCCGGATCGCCGTCCCCCTGCTCGTGCGCGGCCAGGTCGGGACGCCGGATGGGCCCGACGCCGGTCACGCGGAGGTTGACCCACTCGACGCGCTGATCGGCGCGCCCCGCGAAGGCGTAGCCGTAGAGCTGCTCGTGCGCCGCATGGAAGGCGGCGGCGACGGCCTCGCCGTCCGGGTCGCCCGGCGCCACCGGCACTCGCACCTCGTAGGCCTGGCCCGCGTAGCGGAGGTCGGCGCTGCGCTCGAGCCGCGCCTCCGCCGGCGAGAACCCCTCGGCCGCCAGCGCGGCGGCCGCCTCCCGCTCTAGCGCGGCGAAGCCGGCCGCGACCCGGGTGAGATCGAGCCGGTCGTGCCCCTGGAGGTCGGTGCGCACGTGGTCGGTGCGGACGTCGACCGTGAGCAGGCCGAACGCCGACACGTTGCCGGGCTCCGGCGGCACGAGCGCTCCCGCGAGGCCCAGCACGTCGACCAGCCGGCAGGCGAGCAGCGAGCCCGAGCCCCCGAAGGTGGTGAGCGTGAAGTCGCGGACGTCCAGTCCGCGCTTGACGCTGACCTGCCGTAGCGCGTTCGCCTGGTTCCACGCGCTGATCTCCAGGATGCCGCGGGCGCACTCCTCCAGGCCCAGCCCGAGCTTGTCGGCGAGCTGCTGCAGGCCGGCGCGGGCGGCGTCGACGTCGAGGGGGATCCGGCCGCCGAGCAGGTGCGGCGGGATGCGGCCGAGGACGACGTGGGCGTCGGTGACCGTCGGCTCGGTGCCGCCCTTGCCGTAGCAGAGCGGCCCGGGGTCGGCGCCGGCCGACCGGGGCCCCACCTTGAGGGCGCCCTCGGGTGAGATCCACGCCACCGAGCCGCCGCCCGCGCCGACCGTGACGACGTCGATCATCGGGATCCGGCTCGGGTACGCCCCGACGCTGCCCTCCGTGGTCAGCGTGGGCTCGCCGTCGAGGACGACGCTGACGTCGGTGCTGGTCCCGCCGCCGTCGAGGGTGAGGACCTTGCCGACCCCGGCGTTGCGCGCGAGCAGGCCCGCGCCGAGGGCGCCGGCGGCGGGTCCGCTGAGGACCGTCGTGATGGGACGCCGGGCGACCTCCGACGCCGACGCCACCCCGCCGTTGCTCTTCATGACGGCGAACGTCGGCTCACCCAGCCTGCGCAACCGCTCGGCGATGGCCGCGACGTAGGCGGCGACCTTGGGCTTGACGGCCGCGTCGACGAGCGTGGTCATGGTCCGCTCGTACTCGCGGTACTCGGGCAGCACCTCGCAGCTCAGCGACACGACCGCGGCCGGGTGCTCGTGCGCGATCGCCTCGCGCATGGCCAGCTCGTGCTCGGCGTTGGCGTAGGCGTGCAGGAAGCAGACGCCGATCGTGTCGACGCCGTGCGCCCTGAACCAGCGCGCGACGCGGCGGGCCTCGGCGTCGTCGAACCCGCGGACCACGCTGCCGTCCACCGTGAGCCGGCCGGGGACGGTCCGGACGAGGTCGGCCGGCACGAGTCGCGCAGGCTTGACCCAGAAGTAGGAGTTGCCGTAGCCGTCCGGGACCGACTGGCGCGCGATCTCCAGGACGAACTCGTACCCCTCCGTCGTGACCAGCCCGACGCGGCCGAGATCCCCCTCCAGCAGGTGGTTCGTCGCGACCGTGGTGCCGTGGACGACGGCCGGCTCCAGCTCGGCGTCGGCGTCGACGCCGAGGAGCTCCAGACCTTGACGCAGGCCCGTCATGAACCCCTCGGCCGGATCGCTCGGTGTGCTCGGCGTCTTGGTGCTGACGACCCTGCCCGTGCCGGTGTCGAGCGCGACGACGTCGGTGAAGGTGCCGCCGGTGTCGATCCCGACCCTGATCCGCGTCATGCCCGACATGAAACCCGGCGCCATCCGGAACGGCGTTGGCAACACTCGACAAGGGGACGCCGTGCCGGAAGTCAGTCCCGACTCCGTCCACGCCCGCGGACGCCGCCGCCGGGAAGCGGCGGAACTGGGCAGAACGTACGGTTCGAGCATGAGTGTCCTCGCCGGGGTCCGTTCCGCGCTGCCGCAGCACGTGCACCGGCAGGAGGACATCACCGACCAGCTGGGCGAGGTCGTGCTCGGCCGGCAGGCCGAACGCTCGGAGAAGGTGGCCCTGCTGCGGCGCCTGCACCAGGCGGCCGGCGTCCGGACCCGGCACCTGGCCCTTCCGCTCGACCAGTACGCCGACCTCGGGGGGTTCGGCGCCTCGAACGACGTCTTCATCGACGAGGGCGTGCAGCTCGGCGAGCGCGCGATCCGCGGTGCCCTCGACGCCGCCGGCGTGGAGCCCGCCGACGTCGACCTGCTGATCACCACGTCGGTCACCGGGATCGCCGCTCCCAGCCTCGATGCCCGCCTCGTCGCGCGGCTGGGGCTCCGGACCGACGTCAAGCGGGTGCCGATCTTCGGCCTCGGCTGCGTCGCGGGGGCCGCCGGCATCGCCCGCGTGCACGACTACCTGGAGGGGCACCCCGACGGGGTGGGCGTGCTGCTCTCGGTCGAGCTCTGCTCGCTGACCTTCCAGCGGGACGACGACTCGACCGCCAACCTGGTCGCCAGCGGTCTGTTCGGGGACGGGTCCGCCGCGGTCGTCCTCGTCGGCGAGCGGCGCGCGGCGGCGCTGGGGCTGGACGGGCCGCGTGTCGTCGACACCCGCAGCCGCTTCTACCCCGACACCGAGCGCGTCATGGGCTGGGACATCGGCGGCAGCGGCTTCCGCATCGTGCTCGCCGCCACCGTCGCGGACGTCGTCCGGACCTACCTCGGCGACGACGTCGAGGCCTTCCTCGACGAGCACGACCTCAAGATCCGGGACGTCGACACGTGGGTCGCGCACCCCGGCGGGCCGAAGGTCATCGACGCCATCGTCGACGCGCTCGGAGTGGAGCCGGAGGCCCTCGACGTCACTCGCCGGAGCCTCGCCGAGATCGGCAACCTGTCGTCGTCGTCAGTCCTGCACGTGCTCGAGCAGACGCTCGCCGCGGGCCTGCCGACGAAGGGGACGCCCGGCGTGCTCATGGCGATGGGCCCGGGTTTCTGCGCGGAGCTCGTACTGCTGGAATGGTGATCGTGAGCAGCGCCGTCTGGTACACGATCCTCGTCGTCCTCGTCGGGGTGATCCGCCTCGTCGAGCT
>DASQJO010000395.1:0-5342 GCA_035630955.1 Kineosporiaceae bacterium | reverse complement strand
CGGCGGCAGGTGGACCGCGTCGTCGATCCCGACCTCGCGCCCGTCCCCCGCGACGAGCACGTCCCCGTGCCGCCGTGTGAGGACGGCGCTCCCGTCGAGCAGCACCCGCCGGTACTCGACCGACTTCTGGGCCGTCATCGTGCTCTCCTCGTCGAAATGATCACGTCGAGGGCCCAGACGTGGCGGCCGGGCGGGGGGCGGTCCAGCCGGCGGCGGGGCGATCGAACCAGAGGTTGACCTGGCCGGTGCCGACGGAGTTCTCGTACTCGCCGTACCGGCGTCCGGGTGCCGTGACGGCGGACTCGCCGAGCGCGCCGATCATCTGCAGGTAGTGGCAGAACTTCGCCTCGGGCCGGTATTTCATGAACTCCGGCATCGTCTCCAGCACGCGCGCGTGGTCGCCGGCCTCGAACCAGGCGATCCGCTCGAGGTCGGCGTCGCGGGCCTCCGGCGTCCGGATGGAGTCGAGCGACGCACCCTCGTGCTTGCGCAGCTCCCGCAGCGGCCAGAAGGTGTGCGACAGCGCGCCGCTGGCGAGCAGCACCACGCGCCGGTCCACCGCGGCGATCGCGTCGCCGAGGGCGCGACCCGCCCGGAGGAAGTCCTCGGTGTCGCCGGTCTGGCAGACGCTGACGCTGATCCAGCGCTTGTCCGGCAGGCCGCGGCCGAGGTAGTGCCAGAGGTTGACGGTCGCGTAGAAGACGGGCAGGTAGGGGTCGTCGATCGCGGTCACCCAGGTGTCGCGCTTCGGGGCGGCGTCGGCCATGGCGTGCGCGAGCTCGGGGTCGCCCGGCCAGTCGTAGGGGATGCGGCACATCCCGCGGGGCAGCTCCTCGCTCGTGAACAGCCCGGCGCGGCGCGGCTGCGCGGTGACGACGAACTCGACGGTCGTCGCCCAGTGGCTGTCGAGCACGACGACGGTGTCGTAGTCGAGGGTGTCGAAGACGTCCGTGCGGAGCCGCTCGAGCCCGGGGACGAGCGTGAAGTCCTCGCCGCCGTTGAGCTCCCGGCGGGTCTGCTCCGGCAGCATGATCGTGGGGACGTGCGCCAGCAGGCCGGCGCCGACGATCTCACCCATTCGTCCTCCAACCCTTCGGCGCGAAGACGCTGTTCTTGACGTCGCAGTAGAAGTCGAAGCTCCACGTGCCGCCCTCGCGGCCGATGCCGCTGTGCCCGTTGCCGCCGAACGGCGCCCCGAGGTCGCGCACGAAGAAGCAGTTCACCCACACGGTGCCGGCGTCCAGTCTCGCGCTGACCCGCTCGGCACGTTCGGGCGATCCGGTGACGAGGGTCGCCGCGAGGCCGTACTCGGTGTCGTTGGCCATCGCGATCCCCTCCTCCTCGCTCCCGAACGTCTGCAGGGTGAGGACCGGGCCGAAGACCTCGCGGCAGACGATCTCGCTGGTGGGGTCGACGCCCTCGAACACGGTCGGGAGATA
Organism: Kineosporiaceae bacterium; assembly: GCA_035630955.1. GTDB lineage: Bacteria > Actinomycetota > Actinomycetes > Actinomycetales > Kineosporiaceae > DATKNA01. Next base: position 3,903 of record DASQJO010000395.1, on the reverse strand, counting down.
GTAGAAGCCGCCGGTCCGCTCGTTGAGCGCGTGGTTCGGCTCACCGCCGAGCAGGACGGCGGCGCCGTCGCGGCGGGCGCGCCGGACGAACCCGTCGACGCGCTCGAGGTGCGCCTTCGCGACCAGCGGGCCGATCGTCGTCGCCTCGTCGCGCGGGTCGCCCTGGCCGTCGGCGAGCTGCCGGGACCGTTCCAGGAACCGCTGCCGGAACTCGCCGGCGATCGACTCCTGCACCAGGATCCGGACGGCGGCCAGGCAGACCTGTCCGGCGTTGTCGAACTGCTCGACGGCGAGGTCGACGGCGAGGTCGAGGTCGGCGTCGTCGAGCACGAGCAGCGGGGACTTGCCGCCGAGCTCGAAGCTCACCGGCGTCACGTTCGCGGCGGCCGCCGCGCCGATCCGCTGCGCGGTCGGGACGCTGCCGGTGAAGCTGATCCGCCGCACGTGCGGGTGGGCGACGAGCGGTGCGCCGGCCTCGGCGCCGAGCCCCTGGACGACGTTGAAGACCCCGTCGGGCAGCCCCGCCTCGGCGGTGATGTCGGCGAGCAGGGACGCCGTCAGCGGCGCCCACTCCGGCGGCTTGGCGACGACGGTGTTGCCGGCGGCGAGCGCCGGGGCGATCCGCCAGGTGGCGAGCATGAGCGGGGCGTTCCACGGGGTGATGATCGCGGTGACGCCGGCCGGGTCCCAGGTGACGTGGTTGCGGTGGCCGCGGGTCTCCCAGTCGTCGTGACGGAGCCTGAGGAGGTGGTCGGCGAAGAAGCGGAAGTTCAGCGCGACCCGCGGCATCACCCCGCGCCGGTGCGAGCGGAGCAGCGACCCGTTGTCGCGGGTCTCGACCTGGGCGAGCTCCTCGGTGCGCTTCTCGACCCCGTCCGCGATCCGGTGCAGGATCGCGGCGCGCTCCTCCGGGCTGGTGCGGGACCACGAGTCGAAGGCGCTGCGTGCGGCCCCGACGGCCGCCTCGACGTCGTCGCCGCCGCCCCGCGAGACCCGGGCGAGGACGCTGCCGTCGATCGGGGAGACGTCGTCGAAGGCCCCGTTCCCGGCGACCCGCCGGCCGCCGATCCAGTGCCTCGTGTCGACCTCGACCCCTGCCACCGTCGCGGTGCTCACCCGGTCACCTCCTGGATCGTTCGGGTCCGAACGTATGGCGGGTGTCCCCTGCCGTCAAGGGTGGCGGATCAGCGCAGGCTGTGCCGCCCCACCTGGTACGCGACCGCGCCCGTCCACGTGAGCAGCAGCGGCAGCGAGACCACGAGCAGCAGGCCGAGCAGGGCATTGGGGACGACGAAGCTCGCGGCTCCCAGCGGCAGCAGCACGACCAGCGCGACCGCCACGACCCGCAGCCACCGCGGAGCGGCACCGGCGCGGGCGGCGAGCACCGTCGCGGCCGTCGCGAAGCCGGCGAGCAGGACGAGCTTGACGGCGTCCGCGAGGTCGACCGCGTGCACGAGGTCGCGGGTGACGGCCGGCGTGACCGTCCGGACGTCGAGCGTGGCGGCGAGCGTGAGCCCGACCTGCGCGAGCGACACGGCGGCGGCGCTCCAGCCGAAGGCCCGGACGGCGACCGCGACCCGCCCCCCGACCCGGGCGGCGCGAGGCAGCGTCGCGGCGAGCACGGCGAGGGCGACACCCGCGAGGCCGTGCACGAGCAGCGCCTGGACGACGATCACGGGACCGTGCGCGGCGTAGAAGTCCGAGAGCACGTCGGCCGGTCCGGTGGCCGACGGCGCGGAGGGCAGGAGGAGCAGGCCGGTGATCCAGGCGGCGACGTAGACGGCGCCGGCGACGGAGGTCCAGCGGCCCGCCGGGGAGACGGCGAAGCCGGAGCGGGTGACGCGGTTGGCGAGGGCGGCGGGGGCGGAGACGTTCACGACGGTGTCCTTTCGGGAGGAAGTGGCGGGGTCACGAGAGGGGGCACGAGAGGGGTCACGACAGGGCGGTCATCAGGCCGGCGTTGACGACGACGGCCCCGAGGAAGCCGGCGGCGATCCGGGGGTGCCGGACGGCGACGAGCGCGGCGGCGGCCGCGGCGAAGAGGCCGACCTCGACGAGCACGCCGGTCACCGAGGGCACGAGCTCGCCGTGCACGAAGCTCCCCCAGGCGACGGCCGCGGCGAGCGGCAGCGTGACGGCGGCGACGAGGCGCAGGCCGCGCCGCTCGATCCGGCGCCAGGCCCAGAGCGCGAGGGCGGCGAGGATGCCGAGCTCGAGGGCGAACCGGAGCACCAGGTTGAGGGTCTGCAGGGTCTGGATCATCGGAACCTCCGGGGTGAGGAGCGGCGCCGTGGCCGCTGTCGTCGATGCCTCGACGCTCCCGCGCCGCACCCCTCCGGGTCGTCAACGCACGGGTTGGACCTCGGCGCGGCCGGGTGTGGACCCACGGGTGGACCCCCACCCCACCAGCGGAATGGCAGGGTGGAGCGGTGCAGGAGGAGCCGCGCTGGACGATCCCCGTCGGCCTCGGGGTCGTCGGTCTCGTCGTGCTCGCGAACGCCGCCGGCACCGTGGGCCTGGGGACGTCGGGGAACGCGCTCGTCGTCACGGTCTCGGTCGCCGTCTACTGCGTGTCGGCCGTGGTGTTCCTGCTGTGGTTCGACGCGCCGCGCTGGGCGACGATCGGGCTGCTGCTCGTCATGGGGTTCGCGGCGACGGCCACCCACCACGGCGACCCGACCGGCACCGGAGGCATCGGGCTCTACCTCGGCGTCGCGTTCGCCCCGCTGCGGCTGCCGCTGCGGCCGGCCGCCGTCGTGTCCGCGATCGTCGTCCTCGCCTTCAACGCGCAGCTCGCGCTCGAGGCGCAGAACCCGCTCGTGTTCATCCTCGTCGTCGACGGCGGCGCGGCCTTCTTCTTCCTGCTCGGGACGCTCCTGCGGCGCGAGCAGGAGCAGCGCCTGCAGGTGGCGCGGCTGCTCGCCGAGCTCGAGGAGAGCCGCGAGGCCGAGAAGACGTCCGCCGCGCTCGCCGAGCGGGCCCGGCTCGCGCGGGAGATGCACGACGTCCTCGCGCACACGCTCTCCGGCCTGGCGCTGCACGTCCAGGGCGCCCGCTCGCTCGCCCGCACCGCCGCCGAGGGGCCGGACGGCGAGGAGCTGGTCAGTGTCCTCGACCGCGCGCACACTCTCGCCCGGGACGGCCTCGCGGAGGCCAGACAGGCCATCCGCGCCCTGCGCGGCACCGATCTGCCCGGGCCCGAGCTGCTGCCGGCGCTGCTCGAGGAGTACCGGACGACCCAGCACGCGCAGGCGCACCTGACGCAGGAGGGGAGCCTCGTCCCGCTCCCCGCCGACGCGCGGCTGGCCCTCTACCGCACGGCGCAGGAGGCGTTGAGCAACGTCCGCAAGCACGCGCCGGGGGCACGGGTCGACGTCCGGCTCGCCTGGGGCACGGACGACGTCCGGCTCGTGGTGGAGAACGAGGGCGGCGGGACGCCGGACGCCGAGGTGTCGGCCTCCGGCTCGGGGTACGGGCTCACGGGGATGGCCGAGCGCGCCCGCCTGCTCGGCGGCGAGCTCGACGCCGAGCGCACCGAGAACGGCTTCCGGGTCGCGCTGCGGTTGCCCCTCGTGTCCGCGCGGGCCCTTCCGAGACAGGAGGCGACGTGACGATCAGGGTGCTCGTGGTCGACGACCAGCGGATCGTCCGCGAGGGGCTGGCGCTGCTGCTGCGGACGACCGCCGGCGTCGAGCCGGTCGGCGCCGCCGAGAACGGCCGGCACGCGCTCGAGCTGGTCGCGGAGCTCGCGCCCGACGTGGTCCTCATGGACCTGCGGATGCCCGAGCTCGACGGTGTCGAGGCCACCCGCGCGATCCGGGAGGCCCACCCCACGGTCCAGGTCATCGTGCTCACGACGTACTCCGACGACGAGTCGGTGTTCGCCGCGCTGCGGGCGGGCGC
>DASQJO010000394.1:0-6232 GCA_035630955.1 Kineosporiaceae bacterium | reverse complement strand
ATCCTCGTCGACGACCTCGACGGCGGGCTCGCCGTCGTCGACGCGTACGCCGCGGAGCACCTGGAGATCCAGACCCGGGACGCCGCCGCCGTCGCGGCCCGGGTGACCAACGCCGGCGCCGTCTTCGTCGGGCCCTGGTCGCCGGTCAGCCTCGGCGACTACTGCGCGGGCTCGAACCACGTGCTCCCCACCGGCGGGTGCGCGTGCTTCTCCAGCGGGCTCGGCGTCCACGCGTTCGTCCGCAGCGTGCAGGTCGTCGAGTACGAGGAGCCGGCGTTGCACGAGGTCGCACCGCACGTGCTCGCGCTCGCCACCGCCGAGGACCTGCCCGCGCACGCAGAGGCGGTCACCGCGCGGCTGACCTGAGCCCCGAGCTCAGCGCAACAGCGGCGCGAGCGCCTGCCCCATCGGCCCGGTGAGCTCGCGCGCGTAGGTCGCCGTGAGGTGGTGGTCGTCCCGGTAGAGGATGGCCCCGCTGCGGCTCACGGTCTGGCAGGGGTTCCCGAGGCAGATCGCCGGCGTGAGGTCGACGACCCGGACCTTCCGCGCGGCCAGCACGGACTTCTCGGCGTCGTACACCGCCCTGTCCGGCAGCACGTGCCGCGCCTGGGGGAACGTGCAGGCGGTGACCTGCTTCGGGTGCTCCGAGACGCAGGCGGGGACGTCGAACCCGGGCCGCGGCACGTCCCGCAGCAGCACGACGCGCCGGCCGCCCGCCGTCAGCCGGGCGAGCGTCCGGTCGGCACCCTGCGACCACAGCGTCGCCGCCCCGGTCCGGTCCACCTGCGTGCCGTCGGCGTCCAGGAGCTCGGACAGGTAGGAGATGCTGCGCCCCACCACGACGAGGTCGACCCGCGGCAGCGCGTCGACCCGCGCCAGCACGGACCTGCGCCAGTCGCCGCACTCGGTGTACTCGCGGCGGAACGAGGCGAGGAACTCCCGCACGTCGGCGTACCCGCACCCGGACTTCGCCCAGAACCACAGCTGCCAGTGGCTGCGCCGCGCCGCGGCGTCCAGCGCCGGGAACCAGGCGTCGGCGTGCGAGTCGCCGAACAGGACGACGACCTTGCTGCCCTTCGGGTCCCCGAAGCGGCAGTCGGTGGGAGCGGTCCGGGGGCCGAAGCCGGCGAAGCAGTCGCGGGCCGGGGCCACGTCGTCGCGCGCCTCCGCCGGCGTCATCGACAGCGGTCCCGGCAGCACCGCGGCCGGCCGGGACGCGCGGGACACCGGCGTGGGTGGCCGGCCGGGAACGCTCGGCGCGGGGACGGGCGTGGTCGCCGCCGGTGCAGCGGTGCCCGGCGGGGCGACGGCGGGCTCGTCGTCGGGCAGCGCGACGGCGGTCAGCAGCACGGTGGCGGCGACGAGCACGGCGCCTGCCGGCAGCGAGCGCCGCAGCGCCGGGCGCAGCAGGCGGGCGTTGCGCGCGGGCTCCTCGACGTACCGGAAGGTCAGCACCGCGAGTCCGAGCGAGACCAGCACGGCCGCGAGGCGCAGCCCGACCGCCACGTCCGGGGGCGGCAGGTCGTCCTCGGCCGGCGCACCCCACACCTGCCGCACGAGCTGCAGGCAGACCCAGTGCCAGAGGTACCAGCTGAAGGACAGCCGGCCGAGCGCCGCGAGCGGACGCCGCCCGAGCAGCGCCGCGGCGCCCTGCTGCGTGCGGGCGCCCGCCGCGACGATGGCGGCGGCCCCCGCGACGGGCACGAGCAGGGCGACGCCGGGGACGAGGGTGCCGTAGCCGAGCACGAGCGCGGACCCGAGCACGGCGCCAAGCCCGATCCAGCCGCCGACCGCGGCCTGGGTGTCGCTCAGCCGGTACAGGTAGGGCCGACACAGCGCGATCGCCGCGCCGGCGCCGAGCTCCCACGCCCGGGTCTGGGTGCCGAAGTACGCCCACGGCCCCGCCGACGCGGTGGTCGCCGCGCTCAGGGCGAGGGAGATCAGCGCGACCGGTGCGAGCGTCGCCCACAGCCGCCGGTCGGTGTCCCGCGGCGCCGGACGCCGGACGCGCCGCGCCGCCCGGCGCCGGCCCGCGACGACCAGCACGAGCGCGGGCCAGACGAGGTAGAACTGCTCCTCCAGGGAGAGCGACCAGAAGTGCAGCACGAAGCTGCTGTCGGGAGCGGCGAAGTAGTCCGTCGACAGCGCCGCGAAGTGCCAGTTGGCGACGAAGAGGGTGGCGCTGCGGACGTCGTCGGCGAGCCCGGGCCGGTCGACGTCGGGCAGCACGAGGGCGCCCGCGATCGCGGTGACCAGGAGGACGAGGCAGGCCGCGGGCAGGATCCGCCGGGCGCGGCGCGCGTAGAAGTCGGTGAGCGAGATGGTGCCGGTCGCCCGGACCTCGTCCACGAGCAGGCTCGTGATGAGGAACCCGGAGATCACGAAGAAGACGTCGACGCCGACGAAGCCTCCGGGCACCCCCAGGCCGGCGTGGAACGCGACGACGAGCACGACGGCGACCGCGCGCAGGCCCTCGACGTCCGGGCGGAACGCCACCCGCGGCCGGGGCACCCGGCCGTGCTCGCCGCCGCGGCGTTCCCGGCGCCCGGCAGGGTGGGGCGTCGGGCGGGCGGGCGGAGGCGCGGGTACCGGGAAGCGGTCGACGTCGCGCAGTGACCGCCGCGACGGCAGAGGCGCCCGCGGCGGTGCGGTCGGCAGGGACGGTGCAGCCGGCAGGGACGGTGCAGCCGGCAGGGACGGTGCACTCGGCAGGGACGATGCACTCGGTAAGGAAGGCGCGGCCGACAGGGACGGAACGCCGACAGGGGGTGACAGCGGGTAGCCGGCCTCGGCCGCCCGCCGTTCGCGGGCCTCGCGGCGCGTGCGAGGTGCGGCACCGAGATCGGCGTGCTGCACCATGTTGCGTGACTCTGCCAGAGCCACGCCCTCGGTGCGTACCCCACCGCGGCGATACCACCCCTGGGGATCCCCCTCTCCTAGACTCACCGGGTGACCGCTCCGACCGACGGGCGCGCGCGCCCGCGCCTCCCGCTGCGCCCTCAGCTGCGCGGCGGCGTCCCCTACGGCGCGCCGCAGCTCGACGTCCCGGTACGGCTCAACACGAACGAGAACACGCACGGCGTGCCCGCCGAGGTCGAGGACGCGGTCGTCGCCGCCGTGGCGGCCGTGGCCGCCGAGCTGAACCGCTACCCCGACCGCGAGTTCACCGGGCTTCGCGAGGACCTCGCCGGCTACCTCGGCCACGGGCTGGGGCCGGAGCAGATCTGGGCCGGCAACGGCAGCAACGAGGTCATGCAGCACGTGCTGCAGGCGTTCGGTGGCCCGGGCCGGACGGCGATGAGCTTCACGCCGACCTATGCCATGTACCCGCTGTACTGCCGCGGCACGAACACCGGCTGGGCGGACGGCCTGCGTGCCGCCCTCGACAGCGGCGGCGACCCCTTCACGCTGACCCCGCACGCGGCCGTCGAGCAGGTCCGCCGGGAGCGCCCGGACGTCGTCTTCCTCGCCAGCCCGAACAACCCGACGGGTACCGCGCTCGACCTCGCCGTCGTCGAGGCCGTCTACGACGCCACCGACGGCATCGTCGTCGTCGACGAGGCGTACGCCGAGTTCGCCCGGCCGGGGACGCCGAGCGCGCTCACCCTGCTGCCCGGCCGCGAGCGGCTCGCGGTGAGCCGGACCATGAGCAAGGCCTTCGCCTTCGCCGGCGTGCGCGTCGGCTACCTCGCGGCGGACCCGGAATTCTGCGACGCGCTCCGCCTCGTGCGGCTGCCGTACCACCTGTCCGTGCTGACACAGGCGGCGGCGCGCGCCGCGCTCGGGCACCAGGCCGTGCTGCTGTCGACGGTCCGGTCGATCATCGAGCAGCGCGACCGGATCGTCGCCGGGCTCGCCGCTCTCGGTGCCGCCCCGGTGCCGAGCGACGCGAACTTCGTGCTCTTCGGAGGGCTCTCCGACGAGCGCGCGGCCTGGCAGGCGCTGCTCGACCGGGGCGTCCTCGTCCGGGACGTCGGCCTGCCGGGTCACCTCCGCGTCACGGCCGGGACGCCGGAGGAGACCGGCGCCTTCCTCGGTGCCGCCGCCGACGTGCTGCCGCCGCTGCTGGCAGGTGTCCGGTGAGCCGCACCGCGCGGGTCGTCCGGACGACCTCGGAGTCCGACGTCACCGTCGAGCTCGACCTCGACGGCACGGGCGGGTCGACGATCGCCACCGGCGTCCGGTTCTTCGACCACATGCTCGGCAGCCTCGCGAAGCACGCGCTGCTCGACCTCGACGTCCAGGCCAAGGGCGACGTCGACGTCGACGCCCACCACACCGTCGAGGACGTCGCCATCGTCCTGGGGCAGGCGCTGCGCCAGGCCCTCGGCGACAAGGCCGGCATCCGCCGGTTCGGCGACGCGCTCGTGCCGCTCGACGAGTGCCTCGTCCAGGCGGCGGTGGACGTCTCGGGGCGGCCGTACTGCGTGCACACCGGCGAACCGCCCGGCCAGGAGCACGTCGTGATCGGCGGCAGCTACGTGGGCTCGCTCACCCGGCACGTGTTCGAGTCCCTCGCGCACAGCGCCGGCATCGCGCTGCACGTGCGCGTGCTGTCCGGGCGGGACCCGCACCACGTCGTCGAGGCCCAGTTCAAGGCGGTCGCCCGCGCCCTGCGCACCGCCGTCGAGCTCGACCCCCGCACCGGCGGCGCCGTCCCGAGCACCAAGGGCACCCTGTGACCCCCCCTTTCCCCGTGATCTCTTTCCCCGTGATCATGCAATCCGCGTTGATCATGACAACTGACGTCGACGGAGCGTGAGCAGGGAGCGGGCGCGACGGCGGGCCGAGCGTGAGGCCGCCGCCGCGCTGCGGGCCGCCCGGCAGGCGCGCCGCGACCGGTGGCGGCAGCTGACCGGGCTGGAGCGCCTGCGCCGGCCACGGTCGACTAACCGGAACCGGAACCGGAACCGGGCCGAACGGCGACCGGCGAGCTCAGCCCTCGGGCGGCAGCGGGCGAGGCAGAACGCACTGCTGCTGGCCGTCCTCGTGCCGGCGAACGCCGTCTACTGGTTGCTGCAGCCCTCGTGGCCGTGGCGGATCGGCGCCCTCGTCGCGACCGTGATCGCGTGGCCGCTGCTCGTCGTGCTCCTGTTCGACCGCCGGCCCTCGCGCTGAGCTCGGTCGGTACGGTGCCGGGGTGACCGCACCGCGCCTGGAGCTGCTCCCCGCCGTCGACGTCGCCGACGGCCTCGCCGTCCGCCTCGTCCAGGGCGAGGCCGGCAGCGAGACCTCGTACGGCGACCCCCTCGAGGCCGCGCTCGCCTGGCAGCGCGCCGGCGCGGAGTGGATCCACCTGGTCGACCTCGACGCCGCCTTCGGCCGGGGCTCGAACGCGGAGCTGCTGGCGAAGGTCGTGCGGACCCTCGACGTCCGGGTCGAGCTCTCCGGCGGCATCCGCGACGACGCGAGCCTGCACGCGGCCCTCGGCACCGGATGCACGCGGGTCAACCTGGGCACCGCCGCGCTGGAGGACCCGGAGTGGACCCGGGCGGCCGTGGGGGAGTTCGGCGACCGGATCGCCGTCGGGCTCGACGTCCGCGGCACGACCCTCGCCGCCCGCGGCTGGACGCAGGACGGCGGCGACCTCTGGGAGGCCCTCGCCCGCCTCGACGCGGACGGCTGCGCCCGCTACGTCGTCACCGACGTCCTCAAGGACGGGATGCTGCGCGGCCCCAACGTCGAGCTCCTTCGCGAGGTCTGCCGGCGCACCGACCGCCCCGTCGTCGCCAGCGGCGGCGTCTCCACCCTCGCGGATCTGGAGACCCTGCGCGCCCTGGTCCCCGAGGGCGTCGAGGGCGCGATCGTGGGCAAGGCGCTGTACGCGGGCGCCTTCACGCTCGAGCAGGCGCTGGACGTCGCCGGGCGCCCGGCGTCCTCGTGAACCCGACGAGCGGCGCCGACTCCGCCGGCGTCCCCTGGTCCGGCCGCACCCTCACCGACCAGCCCTTCGCCGGGGACGACGGCAGCGCCGACCCCGCGCTCGCCGCCGTACTCGCCGACGGCGACGAGCAGGCGCTGGCCGAGGCGCTGGCCGCGGCGCGCGTGCTGGTTCCCGTGGTCGCCGTCCTCGGCGAGGAGCGGGCTCCCGTGGGTCCCACCGGCCTGGTGTCCGACAAGAGCGCCGACATGGCCGTCGCCACCCTGGTGGGCCGTGACGGCCGCAAGGCTCTGCCGGTCTTCAGCTCGCTGACCGCGCTCGCCGCCTGGGACGCGCGGGCCCGGCCCGTGC
>DASQJO010000393.1:0-3530 GCA_035630955.1 Kineosporiaceae bacterium | reverse complement strand
GCCGCCGCGGGGTTCGCGGTGTGGCGCAAGGTCGAGTCCGACCGGGCCGAGCAGGCGCTGTGGGCGGAGGTCACCGACCCGGTGAAGTGATCGTGGTCGGAACTTGGGCCCGGCGGACGTCGGGCCCGAGGGGGCGTAGCGCAACTGGTAGCGCACCTGCTTTGCAAGCAGGGGGTTAGGGGTTCGAGTCCCCTCGCCTCCACCCGGCTCAGAGGCCTCTTCCCACCCTGGGAAGAGGCCTCTCGGCGTTCATCGCGACGCCACCCGTGGGTGCCAGGACTCAGTCGCGCAGGGGGCCCGGAGCGGAGAAGGCGGCGAGCCAGCGGGTTCGTGAGGTGGTCGAGGGTCAGGCAGCTGCTCGGTCATGATTGCGGTGAGGCGACTGGCGGTGAGGGCCAGGTCGTCAGCGCCGCCGAGTCCGCCGCGGTCTGCCGCAGCGTCTCGAGCAGCGCCACCAACTCGTGGGGGCGGCTGAGCGCGACGCAATGCCCGCCGTCGATCTCGTCCGGTTCGATGCCGAGGCGCTCCCGTACGAGGCTGCGCTGCCAGTCGGCCGGGAAGAAGCGGTCCTGGCGCGCCAGCACGAAACGCGTCGGCGCATCGGGCCATCGCTCGAGCGGGTAGGGCTCACGCATCGGGGTGTCGGCTTGCGGGCCGGCATGCGCGCCGGCCTCCATCCGCACGTCGTCCGGCGCGTCGTGCAGGAACATCTCGAAAGGGTCGAAGTCCGGCCCGATCTTCACGGGGTGGCCGGTCGCGGCCCACCAGTCAGTCTCCCCGGGCAGGGGCACCATGGCGTTGAGCAGCACCAGCAGCTCGACGGGTCGGCGGGCCGCTACCAGCGGCGCGACGAAACCGCCCAGCGACTGCGCGACCACCACCAGCTCGCCGCGGTCGCCGATCGCCTCGAGCACCACCCGCGTGTACTCGGCCAGCCCTGCGGAGTCGTCGTGTACCGGCAGGTCCATCGCGACCACCTCGTGCCCCCGCTCCACGAGCAGCGGCGCGACGAGGTGCCAGTACCACGCGTCGCTCCCGGCCCCGTGGATCAACACGTACGTCGACATCGGCGGCTCCGACGAGGTAGGGGAACGACGAGCGTCCCGAAGTCCTAGGCAGAAGATGAGACGCCCGACACCACACCAACTCATCGGCGGCACTACTGAGGCATGCAGCTGGCTACGCCCTGAACGCCGTCGGTCGTCATCCCGTGGGGCCGGCTCGGACGGGGAAAGAAGGACTCCAGCGCATCGGCGACGAGGGCGGGAGCTACCGAGCACGGACCGCCGCGAGCGGCCACGCTTCGACTCCAAGAGCGTGAGGGAACCACCGCACGGATGAGTACCCGTACCCTCGGCCGGCGGAGCCGCCGGCGCCACGCTCACGTCATGGCCACGTGGGATATCCCTGTCTTCCAGGTTGCCGTCGGCTCAGCGGCGCTTCTCGCTGCGGCCGGGGTCGCCCTCGCCGTCGTTCCGGCGCTCCGGCGCCGACGCGCACTCGTGATCACGTGGGTGGTGAGCGTCAGCGCGTTGTCGCTCGCCGCCCTCGTCAACCTGGTTCGGCTGATGCATGAGCTCACCTGACGGAGGGCCAGGTCCGCTGCCCGAGCGGGTTCAGGCGACGGGCACGGCAGGGCGCGGGACCGACGCGAAGGTCGAGAGCGTGAACCACTCCGGCAGGCCGCGGCACAGCGTGGAGGGGCCGACCAGCTGGAGATCGCCCGAGCGCAGGGCGGTGTTCCAGCTGACGTCGCCGAGCCAGACCTCGACCATCCGGCGCAGCCCGACCCGGACGGTGACGTCGACCTCGTGCCCCGGGTCCTCGTCGCAGACGTCGCACTCGTCGGCGGTGAGGACGAGCCACCACCGTCCGGCGCGCCCCGGCACGTCGGGGAAGTGGAACTGCACGACGGTCCGGTCCGGCGGCAGCGCGTCGCGGACCACGGAGCGGCGCATGTCCCACAGCAGCAGCTTGGGGTCCAAGTCACGGTCGCCGATCCGGCCCATCCAGCGTGTCCCCCACGCGCCCAGCGCCTCCACCACCGGGCGCAGCTCCTGGCCGGCGGGCGTGAGCTCGTAGGTCACGTCGGCGCCGTCCGTCCTGCGCTCCACCACCCCGGCGACGGCCAACTCGTGTAGGCGCTTGGAGAGCAGGGTGGGTGACATCCGGGGCACGCCTCGCCGCAGCTCGTTGAAGCGGCGGCTGCCGAGGAGCATCTCCCGGATGACGAGCAGCGTCCACCGCTCGTCGAGCAGTTCCATGGCCTTCGCGACGGGGCAGAACTGGTGGTAGGTGGCGCCCATGCAGCGAGCGTACGAGCGCGCCGGCCGTCGCCTCCAGTACAGATCCTGTACTGGAAGCGCCCGCCCGGTCGTCCCTAGCGTCGAGCGCGACATCACCGACGCGAACGGAGACCGCAATGACCACGACGATGACCGACGAGGACCGCGCGCTCAAGACCCGGCACCGCACGATGTGGGCGCTGGGCGACTACGACGCCGTGGCCGTGGAGGTCATCCAGGCGCTCGGGCCCGCACTGGTCGAGGCCGCCGGCGTCCGGACGGGGCAGTCCGTCCTCGACGTCGCCGCAGGTACCGGCAACGCCTCCCTGCCGGCGGCGCGAGCCGGCGGACAGGTCACCGCCTGCGACCTCACCCCGGAGCTGCTGGACGTCGGCCGCGAGGCCGCCGAGAACGAGGGCCTGCCGATCCGGTGGGAGCCGGCGGACGCCGAGGCCCTGCCGTACCCCGACGGCGCCTTCGACGTGGTGCTCTCGTGCGTCGGCGTGATGTTCGCGCCGCATCACGAGGCGGCCGCCGCCGAGCTGACCCGCGTGTGCCGGCCAGGGGGGACGCTCGCCCTGATCAGCTGGACGCCGGCCGGCTTCATCGGCCGGATGTTCGCGGTCATGAAGCCGTACGTTGCGCCGCCGCCGCCCGGCGTCCAGCCGCCGCCGCTCTGGGGGGACGAGGCGCACGTGCGCTCCCTGCTCGGTGATCGTGTGACGGACCTCCGGGCCACGCGCCGGCCCCTGACGGTGGACCGGTTCACGGCGCCCGAGGAGTTCCGCGACTTCTTCAAGGCCACCTACGGACCGACCATCGCCGCGTTCCGCGGCCTGGCGGACGACCCGGAGCGCGCCGCCGCCCTGGACGCCGAACTCGCCGACCTCGCTCGCGAGTTCCGGTCCGAGCGCGACGGCCGGCCCGTCATGGACTGGGAGTACCTGCTTGTCACGGCGCGGAGGGTGTGATCTCGGCGCCTTTGTCCTGCTTCTGCTCGTCGAGTGCGGGTGAGAGATCCGCAAGGTCCTGTGGCGGATGACGGCGTCCCCTACTCTCCGGATCACCGTCGAGGAGAGGAGCGGGTCCATGGCCGCCACGTTCGAGGTCTACGAGGACGGCAAGGGCGAGTACCGCTGGCGACTCCGCACGGGCAACGGCCAGGTGATCGCCACCGGGGGCGAGGGCTACAGCTCCAAGGCCAACGCTCTCGGCGGTGTCAAGGCCGTGCAGCGGGACGCCCCG
>DASQJO010000392.1:0-4827 GCA_035630955.1 Kineosporiaceae bacterium | reverse complement strand
CTCCTTGCGTCCTGCAGGAGTCCGCCGACGAAGATCGCCCGCCGGGAGGAACGACGACGGTGGACACGCGGAAACGCCGCGGCGCCTCGCGAACCTCCTCCGTTCTGGCAACACACGACGAGCAGCGGCCGGGCCGACATCGATGTGTGACGCAATCGGCGCGGCGAGTTCACAGGCGTCACCGGACGTGTTCGACTGGGTTCATGGACGAGCCGAAGGTGCCTCCTCGGCGAGCCCTGCTCACGCTGGGTGCCGCCGTCCTCGTCGCCGGGTGCACGACGAGAGCGTCCGCGAGCACGCCGCAGGCGAAGCCGTCCGCGCGCCGGACGGTCACCCCGTCGAAGGCGCTCCGTGCAAAGTGCGTGGCGCCCACGTCGGGGCAGCTGCGCGGCTCCCGGCCGCAGACGCACGTCCCCTGCGGCGCTGCCGACATCGCGCTCACGATCGACGACGGACCCGATCCCACCTGGACGCCGAAGATCCTCGCCCTGCTCGCCTCGCTCGACGTCCGCGCCACGTTCTGCGTCGTGGGGCGTGAGGCGAAGGCCCACCCCGGGCTGGTGGCCGACATCGCCCACGCCGGCCACGCCGTCGCCAACCACACCTACACGCACCGGTTCCTGCGCGGCGCCTCGCCCGGCACCGTGCACCGGGAGATCGCCCGCGCGACGGACGCCGTCGTCGCCGCCTGCGGCGTCCGCCCGACCCACTTCCGCGCGCCCGGCGGCGAGTGGTCCTCGACCGTCCTGGGCGAGTGCCGCGCGCAGGGCCTGCACCCGCTCGACTGGTCGGTGGACCCCCGCGACTGGTCCCGGCCGGGCAGCACCTCGATCGTGCGCACGATCATGGCGAACACGGTGCCGGGCTCGATCATCCTGGAGCACGACGGCGGCGGGAACCGGTCCCAGACCGTCCGCGCGCTCACGCTCGCCCTGCCCCGGCTGCTCGACCAGGGCTACCGGTTCGTCCAGCCGTAACCCTGAGGCCCGGCGCCCCGGCCACGCCGTAGACTCAAGGGTCGCCCGCGCGGGTCCACCTCGTGCGCGGCCGTCTCGAACCCGCCGAGCCGTTCCCCGGGAGCGCCATGTCCGCCATCTCCCGCGACGAGGTCGCGCACCTCGCCGCGCTGGCCCGCATCGACCTGCGACCCGACGAGCTCGACCGGCTCGCCAAGGAGCTCGACGTCATCCTCGACGCCGTCGCCACCGTGCAGCAGGTCGCCGGGGACGACGTGCCCGCGACGTCCCACCCGATGCCGCTGACGAACGTCACCCGGCCCGACGAGCCGCGGCCGTCACTGCCGGTCGAGGCGGTCCTCGCCGGCGCGCCCGAGGCCGAGCAGCAGCGCTTCCGCGTGCCGCGGATCCTCGAGGAGGACTGACACGTGACCGAGAGCCTCATCGGCCTGACCGCCTCCGACCTGGCCTCCCGGCTCGCCGCCGGCGAGGTGTCGGCCGTCGAGGCCACTCAGGCACACCTGGACCGCATCGCCGCCGTCGACGGCGGCCGCGACGCCGACGGCCGCGCCCAGGGTCCCGGGGTCCACGCCTTCCTGCACGTCGCGAACGAGCGCGCGCTGGCGGACGCCGCCGACGTCGACGCCGCCCGCGCCCGCGGCGACGCGCTGCCGACCCTCGCCGGCGTCCCGATCGCCGTCAAGGACGTTCTGGCGACCACCGGCATGCCGACCACCTGCGGCAGCCGCATCCTGCGCGGCTGGGTGCCGCCGTACGACGCGACCGTCGTCCGCCGGCTGCGCGAGCACCGGCTCGTGATCCTCGGCAAGACGAACATGGACGAGTTCGCCATGGGCTCGTCCACCGAGCACTCCGCCTACGGCGCCACGCGCAACCCCTGGGACACCGACCGCATCCCCGGCGGCTCCGGCGGCGGCTCGGCGGCCTCGCTCGCCGCCTTCGAGGCGCCGCTCGCGATCGGCACCGACACCGGCGGATCGATCCGGCAGCCCGCCGCGGTGACCGGCACGGTCGGCGTCAAGCCCACCTACGGCGCCGTCAGCCGGTACGGCCTCGTGGCCCTGGCCAGCAGCCTCGACCAGGCCGGTCCCTGCGCCAGGACGGTGCTGGACGCCGCCCTGCTGCACGAGGTCGTCGCCGGGCACGACCCGTGCGACTCGACCAGCCTGCCCACGCCGGTCCCGGACGTCGTGGCCGCCGCCCGGCACGGCGACGTCGCGGGCCTGCGGATCGGCATCATCCGCGAGCTCGCCGGCGACGGCGGCGGCTGGCAGGCCGGCGTCAAGGCGCGCTTCGACGAGGCCGTCGAGGCGCTCGTCGACGCGGGCGCCAAGATCACCGAGGTCAGCTGCCCGAGCTTCACGGCCGCGCTCGCGGCGTACTACCTCATCCTCCCCAGCGAGGCGAGCAGCAACCTCGCCAAGTTCGACGCCATGCGCTACGGCCTGCGCGTCTACCCGGAGGGTGTCGCCGATCCCACCGCCGAGCAGGTCATGGCGGCGACCCGCGAGGCCGGCTTCGGGGACGAGGTCAAGCGAAGGATCATCCTCGGCACGTACGCGCTCTCGTCCGGCTACTACGAGGCCTACTACGGCAGCGCCCAGAAGGTGCGCACGCTGATCCAGCGCGACTTCGAGGCCGCGTTCGCGCAGGCCGACGTCCTCGTGTCGCCGACGGCGCCGACGACGGCGTTCCCGCTCGGCGACAAGCTCGACGACCCGCTCGCGATGTACCTCAACGACGTCGCGACGATCCCGGCGAACCTCGCGGGCGTCCCCGGCATGTCCCTGCCCAGCGGGCTCGCGGACGAGGACGGCCTGCCCACCGGGTTGCAGATCCTCGCACCCGCGAACGCCGACGACCGGCTCTACCGGGTCGGCGCCGCGCTCGAGGCACTGCTCGTCGACCGGTGGGGCGGCCCCCTGCTCGACCGGGTCCCCACTCTCGCACCCGCGGAGGCGTCCCGGTGACCACCACCCTGCCCGACACCGTCGTGCCGTACGAGGAGGCGGTCGCCGCCTTCGACCCGGTGCTCGGCCTCGAGGTGCACGTCGAGCTCAACACCGTGACGAAGATGTTCTGCGGCTGCTCGACCGTCTTCGGCGCCGCTCCCAACACCCAGGTCTGCCCGGTCTGCCTCGGGCTGCCCGGCGCCCTGCCGGTGCTCAACGAGACGGCGCTGGAGTCCGCCGTCCGGATCGGGCTCGCGCTCAACTGCACGATCGCCGACTGGTGCCGGTTCGCCAGGAAGAACTACTTCTACCCGGACATGCCGAAGAACTTCCAGACGTCGCAGTACGACGAGCCGATCGCCTACGACGGGTGGCTCGACGTCGAACTGGACGACGGCAGCACGTTCCGGGTCGAGATCGAGCGCGCGCACATGGAGGAGGACACCGGCAAGTCGCTGCACGTCGGCGGCGCCACCGGCCGGATCCACGGCGCCGAGTACTCGCTGGTCGACTACAACCGCGCCGGCATCCCGCTCATCGAGATCGTCACCAAGCCGATCACCGGGACGGGCGCTCGCGCGCCCGAGATCGCGCGCGCCTACGTCGCGACGCTGCGCGACCTGCTCAAGGCTCTCGGCGTCAGTGACGTCCGGATGGAGCAGGGCTCGCTGCGGTGCGACGCGAACGTGTCACTGCGCCCCTCGCCCGACGCTCCGTTCGGCACCCGCAGCGAGACCAAGAACGTCAACTCGCTGCGCAGCGTCGAGCGGGCCGTCCGGTACGAGATCAGCCGGCAGGCGGCGGTCCTGCGTGACGGCGGCCGCGTCGTGCAGGAGACGCGGCACTGGCACGAGGACACCGGCGTGACGACCTCCGGCCGCTCGAAGGAGCAGGCCGAGGACTACCGCTACTTCCCCGAGCCCGACCTCGTGCCGATCGCGCCGGAGCGCACCTGGGTCGACGCGCTGCGCGGGACGCTGCCCGAGCCGCCCGCCCAGCGCCGGCGACGGCTGCAGGCCGACTGGGGGTACACCGAGCTCGAGATGCGCGACGTCGTCAACGCCGGCGCCCTCGACCTCGTCACCGAGACCGTCGCCGCCGGCGCCTCTCCGGCGTCGGCACGCAAGTGGTGGACCCAGGAGCTCGCCCGCCGCGCGAACGCCGAAGGCGTCGAGCTCGCGTCCATGGCGGTCACCCCGGCGCAGGTGGCCGCTCTGCAGCGGCTCGTGGACGACGGCACCCTCACCGACTCCCTCGCCCGCCAGGCGCTGGACGGCGTCCTCGCGGGGGAGGGCGACCCGGATCAGGTCGTCGCCGCCCGGGGCCTGCGCCTGGTGTCGGACGACGCCGCGCTCGGCGAGGCCGTCGACCGTGCGATCGCGGCCAACCCCGACGTCGCGGAGAAGATCCGGGGCGGCAAGGTCCAAGCGGCGGGCGCTCTCGTCGGCGCGGTCATGAGGGACATGCGCGGACAGGCGGATGCCGCTAAGGTTCGAGAGCTAGTTCTCTCGCGGTTGGCCCCCGCGGACTTGTGAACGGGTAGACGTCCGGGGCGGAGCCGCACCGCGGCGAAGCCCCCAACGTGATCCGGGGGCGGTGTCGTGCAGGCAGGTGAGCGTCGGCAGGGGATCCATCCCCTCCTCCTCGCGGCCCCGCTCGCGGTGGTGGTGGCGACGCTGGTCGTCGTCCTCGGGGTGACGCATCCACCGGGAGCGCGGGCCATCGTCGCGTTGCTCGCGGGAGCCCTTCCCGCGTGGGGCGCCGTCGTGCTGTGGCTGGGCGGTCGGCGCGAGCACCGTCCGGACGTGCCGACCTACCAGCGCTGGTTCGCGGCAGCCCTCGCGGTCTCGGCGCTCGGTCAGGTGCTGCGGGCCGTGACGGCGCTGCGCGGCCCGTCC
>DASQJO010000391.1:0-5155 GCA_035630955.1 Kineosporiaceae bacterium | reverse complement strand
CGGCGCAGCCACCCTGAGCGCCTGCGGGCAGGCGCCGACTCCGTCCTCGTCCGCGGCGGTGTCGCTGCCGGCGACCGCTGCGTCCGCACCGGCGCCGGCCGCGGCCGACGGCTCGGGACTGACGACGACGGCGAGCCCGTCGGCTCCGGCGTCCGCCAAGTCCTCCCCCAAGCCCGCCGCGATCAGGGCCACGACCGCCGTGGCGCCCACGAAGCCGGCGCCCGCCACGCGGACCGGCGCCGCCGCCAAGGCCTCCTTCGGCAACCCCGCCGGCCGGGCAGCCATCCCCGCGGACGCCCGCGCCGTCGACACCTCCCACCCCAACCGCGTCGTCGGCCGGGGGACGCCGGCCAGCTGCACCTCCGCCGCAGTCGTCGCCGCCGTGGCCAGGGGCGGCATCATCCGGTTCAACTGCGGACGCAAGCCGGTGACGATCACGATGACCGCCACCGCGAAGGTCGTGAACACCTCCAAGCGTGTCGTCCTCGACGGCGGCGGCCTGGTGACGCTGAGCGGGGCCGGCAAGCGGCGCATCCTCTACATGAACACCTGCGACGCCGCCCAGACGTTCACCACCAGCCACTGCCAGGACCAGGAGACCCCACAGCTCGTCCTCCAGAACATCACGTTCGCCGACGGCAACTCGACGGGCCAGCGGCAGGAAGGTGGCGGCGGCGGTGCCGTCTTCGACCGCGGCGGCCGCCTCAAGATCGTGAACTCCAGGTTCGTCGGCAACCGCTGCGACAGCACCGGTCCGGACCTGGGCGGAGCGGCGGTGCGCGCGCTCAGCCAGTCCCGCGGTCGGCCGGTCTACGTCGTGCGGAGCACGTTCGAGAAGGGCGTGTGCTCCAACGGCGGCGCGATCAGCAGCATCGGGGTGTCGTGGACGATCCTCGACAGCGTCTTCCGCAACAACCAGGCCGTCGGGCGCGGTGCGAACCCGGCCAAGGCGGGGACGCCGGGCGGCGGCAGCGGCGGCGCCGTCTACAACGACGGCAACAGGATGACGCTGCGGATCGCGGGCTCGGTCATCGAGAAGAACCGGGCCACGGAGGGCGGCGGCGCCGTCTTCTACGTGAGCAACGACCGGAGCGGCACCATGCGCATCGAGAACTCCGTCCTGCGGAGCAACCCCAACGCGGGGTTCGAGACCGCCGGCTACCCCGGCATCTTCTACCTCGGCGCGACCGCGGCACCGATCGTCGTCGGGCGCCGTCCCACCCGCTGACCACCGGCGACGCTCCCTCCTCCTGGCGGGGGAGGGGGCGTCGTCATGTCCGGCCTGCCGGTGCGGTCTGTGTCGGCGGCAGCGACTCGGACGAGGCGACCTCGTCGTCGTCCGTAGTGGAGCGCAACCGCCTCCCGGGCCACCCGGCGGAGGGCCCGACGACGGTGAGCAGCGCCGGCACGAGCACCGTCCGGACCAGGTAGGTGTCCAGGAGGATGCCCACGACCAGCGCGAACGCGAGCTCGGTGAACTGACGCAGCGGGACCAGGGCGAGCGCGCCGAGGCTGGCGGCGAGCGCCAGGCCCGCGGTCGTGATGGCGCTGGACGACCGCGGCAGGGCGACGAGCATCGCCTCGCGCAGGCTGCGCCGGCGTGCCTCCTGCCAGATGTGACCAACGGCGAAGAGGTTGTAGTCGGAGCCGAGCGCGACGAGCAGCACACCGGCCGCGAGCGGCACGAAGAAGGTCACTCCCGGATGGCCCAGCTTGCCCTGGAACAGCCACACGGTGAGCCCGAGCGTCGCGGCGACCGAGAGGACCGTGCACGCGAGCAGGATCAGCGGGGCCACCAGCGCCCGGAGCACGACGGCGAGCACGATCAGGTTGACCAGGAGCGCGGCGAGCAGGATCGCGGCGAGGTCGCGCTCGCTCTCGTGCACGACGGCGGCGATCGCGGCGGTGTCGCCGGCCACCGAGGCCGTGGCGCTGCCGAGACCCGCCTGCCGCAGCAACCCGGGCAGCCGGTCCTGCAGCCGGTCCACCGCACCGATGGCCGTGGCATCGAGCGGGTCGGCGTCAAGGATCACGACGAACTGCGCCGACTGCCGCGGCGCCGCGACGAACAGCCCGACCGGGCGACCCGCCTGAGCGCTGAGCGCCGCGTCCTCCTTCGGCCCGAGGACGCCGGCGACGTGCTCCTCCCGTTGCAGGAGGCCCTCGAGCGCGAGCAGCGCGTCGGGCCGGGTGCCGACGTCCGGCCCCTGGACCAGGACCAGCGTCGGCGCGACGATGCCGGGTGCGAAACCGGCGGTGGCCGCGTCCGCCGCCCGCGCCGGCTCGCTGTCCGCCGGCAGGGCCTGGATCAGCGGCAGGCCGACGGCCAGGTGCCGTACCGGCAGCGCGAGCCACGCCAGGCCGCCGACGCAGATCAGGGCGAGCAGGAGGGCGACCGGGCGGACGCGCACGAGCCGCACCAGGCCGCGCCGGACGGTGACGCTGATGGGGCGGTCGTCGCCGGCGTGCGGGATGCGCGGCCAGAACGCGCGCGGCCCGAGGATGCCCATCACGGCCGGCACGAACGTCAGGGCCACGACCAGGGCGATCGTGACCGCCAGCGCCATGGCCGGCGCGAACGTCCGGATGGCGGGCGTGGAGGCGGCGAGCAGCGCCCCGACGCCGGCGGCGACCGTGAGCCCGGCGGCGGCGACGATCGGGGCGAACGTCGCGACGCTGCGCCGGGCCGCGACGACGCGCCCGTGCCCGTCGAGCAGCTCCCCGCGCAGGCCGGACAGGAAGTAGACGACGTAGTCGGTGGTGACTCCGACCATGAGAGCGACCATGAGGGGTTCGAGGTCGGGCGGGATCACCACCCCGAGCCGGTCCCCGACCACGCCCGCCAGCCGGGTCACCAGGACGTAGGAGATGCCGGCGGTGGCGATCGTCAGCAGCGGCGCGGCGACGGAGCGGAACGCGACGCCGACGATCACGACGACGGCGAGCACCGAGACGATCTCGAGCCAGGGCAGCGCGCCGTCGACGAGCAGGGTCTGCTCGTAGCGCGCCGGCACCGTGCCGGTGACGCCGACCACCCGGTCCGCGTTCCGGTCGAAGTGCGTCGCGCCGTAGGCCTGCGCGGCGCGGGTCGCCGCCCCGAACGAGGTCGACTGCGGGTAGAGGTAAGTGACGAGCGTCGTCCCGGTGCTCTTCGAGCCCGGGACCACGCCGGCCGCGTCCAGCACGGGCAGCGCGGCCGCGATGCCGCCCTGCGGGCCGCCCTGGTGGAGCGACCTGGCCGCCTGGTACGCCTTCTCCACCACCGGCTGGGGCAGGCCGGCGGGGTCGTGCTGGACGAGCATCGTGCGGCTCAGCACGGGGAAGCCGAAGGCGGCGGCCGCGCGCGACTCCGCGACGATCGCCGGGTTGTCCGTCGAGGTGATGTCGCTGATCCCGCCGCTGCGCGTGGTGAGCGGCGGCAGCAGGACCAGGGCGGCGACGGCACCGACGACCCAGCCGACGACGATCAGCCAGCGCGCCCCGACGAGCACGGTGGCGAGGGCGTACGCCGGCCGCGAGCCGGGGTGCGACGGTGCGTCCTCGATCACAGCCGGACCGTAGCGCTTCCCGTCGACATCGCTCGCTGACACCGTCCCCTGTCAGCGTTGCCGGCCCGCGACGCAGCTCAGGTCGTGCTCGACGTCAGCGTGACGCCGGGCAGGGGGATGCCGCACGCCTTCAGGGCGGCCGCCGTGGCCGGGTCCCGGACGAGCCGGACCAGCTCGGCGGCGACGGCCGCCGGAGCCGTGCTGGTCGGCGTCGGCAGCCCGGCGTTCTTGAGGCAGGCTGCGATGGCGGAGATCCGGGAGGCGTCCGCGCTGGGCAGCGACGGCGTTCCCGTCACGGTGACCGACGGCGCGGTGGTCGCGCTCACGGTCGGGCTGGTGGCCGGCGCGGACGTCGAGCCCTCCGACGACGCGGACGACCCGGACGAGCAGGCGGTCAGCGCGGGTACCGCGAGCGCGGCGACGGCGGCGATCGGGACGAGCGTTCGGAACGGGGCCACTGTTCCTCCTCGGCAGTGTCGATCTCCGGGGCGGGATACCCACTCCGCGGCCGCCCATGAGCGCGACTAAAGACCGAGGGACCGGCCGACGATCTCCTTCATGATCTCCGTCGTCCCGCCGTAGATGCGCGTGACGCGCGCGTCGGCCCAGGCACGGGCGACCGGGTACTCGGCCATGTACCCGTAGCCGCCGTGCAGCTGGACCGCGGCATCGAGCACCCGCCCCTGCAGCTCGGTGCACCACCACTTGGCCTGGGCGGCGTCCTCGGGGGTGAGCTCCCCGGCGTCCAGTGCGCGCACGCAGGCGTCGAGGTACTGCTCGGCGATGTCGATCTCGGTCTTCATCTCGGCGAGCCGGAACCGCGAGTTCTGGAACGTGCCGACCGGCTGCCCGAACGCCGTCCGGTCCTTGACGTAGTCCAGCGTCCACTCGAAGGCGGCGCGGGCGGCCGCCGCGGCCCCGACGGCGATCGAGAGCCTCTCCTGGGGCAGATTCGTCACGAGGTAGGCGAATCCCTTGCCCTCCTCGCCGAGCCGGTTCGCGACCGGCACCCGGACGCCGGCGAAGAAGAGCTCGGCCGTGTCCTGCGCGTGCTGGCCGACCTTCTCCAGGTTCCGGCCGCGCTCGAAGCCGGGCATGCCGCGCTCGAGGACGACCAGGCTGACGCCCCTGTGCCGCTGCCCCGGGTCGGTCTTCACCGCGGTGACGACGAGGTCGGCGTTGATGCCGTTGGTGATGAAGGTCTTGGAGCCGGCGACGACGTAGGCGTCGCCGTCCCGGACCGCCGTCGTGCGCATCGAGGCCAGGTCGGAGCCGATGCCGGGCTCGGTCATGGCGACCGCGGTGATCAGCTCGCCGGAGGCGATGCCCGGCAGCCAGCGCGCCTTCTGCCCGTCGTCCGTGAGGTGCAGGAAGTAGGGCAGGACGATGTCGTTGTGCAGGCTGATCCCGAGGCCGAAGCCGGTGACGCCGAACCGAGCCGTCTCCTCGGCGATGACGACGTTGAAGCGGAAGTCGGCGACTCCCCCGCCGCCGTACTCCTCGGGGACCGCCATCCCCAGGAAGCCGTTCGCGCCGGCCGCGGCGAAGACCTCGCGCGGCACGATGCCCTCGCGCTCCCACCGGTCGTGGTGGGGCACGACCTCCTT
>DASQJO010000390.1:0-5170 GCA_035630955.1 Kineosporiaceae bacterium | reverse complement strand
GATGCGACGGGAGGACGTGTGAGCGGCTGGCCGATGACGCCGGACGAGGCGCTGGAGTACCTGCTCGACGGCAACGCGCGGTTCGTCGCCGGGCAGGCGGACCACCCGAACCAGGACGCCGCCCGGCGCGCCGAGAGCGCGAACGTGCAGCGGCCCTTCGCCGTGCTCTTCGGCTGCTCGGACTCCCGCGTCGCTGCGGAGATCATCTTCGACCGGGGCCTCGGCGATCTCTTCGTCGTCCGGACCGCCGGCCACCTCGTGGGCGCTGAGGTCCTCGCCAGCGTCGAGTACGGCGCAGCGGTGCTCGACGTCCCGCTCGTCGTCGTCCTCAGCCACGACAGCTGCGGTGCGGTCGGCGCGGCCCTGCAGGCGCACGAGAGCTCCGTGACCCCGCCCGGGAACCTGCGCATCGTCGTCGAGCGGCTGACGCCGGAGATCCTCGCGGCCCGCGCGCAGGGGATCACCGACCCCGACGAGGTCGCCCGCTTCCACGGACTCGCCACCGCGCGGACCCTCCTCGAGCAGTCCGCGCTGCTGCGGGAGCGGGTGGAGGCCGGGGTCTGCGGCATCGCGGTGCTCGCCTACCGGCTCGTCGACGGCCGCACCCACCTCGTCGGCGGTCACGGGCTCTCGGCCGCGGCCTGATCCTCCCCGTTCTGGTCGTCCTCCGGCAGGTCGAGGTACTTCAGGTCCTCCGGCGGTGGCGCCGACGGGTGGTAGCGCAGCGGCGCGTCCCCGGCGTCCGCGGCGGCGGCGGGCGCGTCGGCGAGGGCGAACCGATCACGCAGCCGGCCGTAGAAGTCCGAGCGGTGCAGCCGGACCAGCTGCGCGCGCTGGCTCGCGGCGTACACGGCGACCCAGTCGCCGGGGTCGAGGACGCCCCGCAGCTGCCCGTCGACGCTGACCGCCACCTGCCCCGACCGGTCGAGCACGCGCACCGAGACGATCTCGTCGGCGGCGAGCACGAGGGTCCGGTTGAAGATCATGTGTGGGGCGACCGGGGTCACGACGATGCCCTCGACACGCGGCGACAGCACGGGGCCGCCCGCCGAGAAGCTGTACGCGGTCGACCCGGTGGGGCTCGCGACGATGATCGCGTCGGCGCTGTAGGAGGCGAACAGCCGGTCGCCGAGGTAGACCCCGAGCGAGGCCTGCCGGTCTCGCGCGAGCTTCTCGAACACGACGTCGTTGACCGCGGTGATCTCCAGCGGGACGCCCCAGCCGACGTCCTCGGGCAGGCCCGGCCGCATCCGCGGCGGCGGCAGCACCGGGCCGCGGCCGTAGCGGAGCAGGCTCTCCATCTCCCGCGGCAGCTCCAGCGGGCGCGAGGCGCGCATCGTCAGGGCCAGCCGCTGCTCGATGCGCGCGCCGCCGTGGTGCACCGCCTCGAGCGCCGTCTCCACGTCGTCGACGCCGACCTCGGTGAGGAAGCCGACGCGCCCGACGTCCACGCCGAGCACGGGGATCTCGGCGGCGAGCGCGATCCGCGCGCCGCGCAGGAAGGTCCCGTCGCCGCCGAGCGTGACGACGAGGTCGAGGTGGCCCGCGCGCTCGGCCTCCTCGTGGGCGCTGCGCCGCGGCGCGTCGTCGTCCCAGACGTCGATGTCCGCCCACCCGACGCCGTGGTCGTCGCACCAGCGGCGGACCTGCTCGGCGGCCTTCACCGCGGCCGGCCGTCCGCCGTGCTCGACGATGCCGACGCGGTGCAGCGTGCCGTCGCCCTCGCTCATGCCGGTGCCTCCTGGAGCTCGGGGTGCGTCGGGACGGGCCGGGGCCGCAGCCACACCGCGGCGACGAGCACGGCCACGGCGAGGGCGACGGCGGCCCCGGCGAACACGGCCTGCAGCTCGCCGACGACCGACGCCAGCGTGGCGCGCTCGTACGCGGGGCAGGCGCTCGGGGACGACGGGCACAGCGTGAACGGTGACGGGATACCCGCCTGCCGGACCTCGAACACGTGCAGGCCCACCGCCGTCAGCACGGAGAGCCCGACGAGCATGCCGACGGTGCGTGCCAGCACCGCGAGCGCGCTCGCGAGGCCGTGGACGTCGGCGGGTGTCGCGGCCAGCAGCACCGCGTTGACGGGGGCGATCGCGAGCCCGAAGCCGAGACCGGCCGCGACGAGCAGCAGCTGCGCGGGTGCGCCGTAGAGCGC
Source organism: Kineosporiaceae bacterium (assembly GCA_035630955.1). Taxonomy (GTDB): domain Bacteria; phylum Actinomycetota; class Actinomycetes; order Actinomycetales; family Kineosporiaceae; genus DATKNA01. The sequence goes on along the minus strand of DASQJO010000390.1, from coordinate 3,015 downwards.
GCGGGCGTCCCAGGTCAGGGTGGCCGCGAGCGCGGTCGCGCCGACGAGCAGCCCGCCCGCCGCGAGCAGCCGCGCCGGGTAGCGGCGGACCGCCCACCCGCCGAGCAGCGCGCCGACGGGCAGCGCGGCGAGGAACTCCAGCAGCACCAGCGCGGCGCCGAGCTGTGACGTCGGGAACCGGGTGACCCGGGCGAGGACCGGGACGTCGACCAGCACGGCCACGAGCGCGGCGCCGACGAGGAGGTTCACCGCGACGGCCGCCCGCGCCCCGGGATCGGACAGCGTGCCGCGCGGGACGAGCGGTGCGCGCACCGTCCGCTGCCGGACGACGAACCCGACGGCCGCGAGCCCGGCGATCCCGAGCAGGTGCGGCCAGCGGTCGTCGGCGATCGCCCGCGTCGTCTCGGCGCCCGCGAACGTCAGGACGACGCCGGCGAGCGCGACCGCCAGCAGCAGGACGCCGGCGAGATCGACGTCCACCGGCGCGTGGTGACGCAGCCGGACGGCCACCACGCCGACCGCGACGGCCAGCAGCACGAGCGCCGCGATCCCGAGCGGGCTGAGGACGGTCGTGTCCCCGGCCACCGGCAGGACGAGGGTGCCCAGCGTGACGTCCTCCGCGACCGCCGCCGGCGGACGCAGTGCCACCGCCAGCGCGACCGCCCCGAGCCCCGCCGCCGCTGCCGCCGCCGTCATCGCCGTCGCTCCGAGCCCCCCAGTTCTGTCGTGATCATGCAAACCGGTCCGATCATGCAAACCGGTCCGGACGTGAAGGGCCGCCAGCACCAGCGCCGCGACGAGGTTGAGCCAGAAGATCGCGCGCCAGTCCGCCACCGCGAGCACGGCTGCACCCCCCAGCGGACCGAGCACCGCGCCCAGCTCCTGCGCGGCGCCCACGACGCCGAGCGGCAGACCACGCTCGCGCTCCGGCCACAGATCGGCGACGAGGGCGAGGGTCGGCGGCACGAGTCCGCCCGCGCCGAGCCCCTGCAGGCCGCGACCCGCGACGGCGACGGGCAGCGAGGTGGCGCTCGCCGTCACGAGCGACCCCAGCGCGAACGCCAGCAGGCACCCCGAGAGCACCGGCGTCCGGCCCGCGACGTCGGAGACCCGGCCGGCCAGCGGCAGGACGACGACGTACCCGAGCAGGAACCCGCTGACGATCGGCGCCGCGCGGGCGAGGTCCTCCAGGCCGAGGCCGATGCCCGTCAGTAGGTCCGGCAGCGCCAGGACCACGACGTACGTGTCGGCGGCGCCCAGCAGGACGGCGACGGCGGCGGGCGCGAGCCGCGCCGCCCGGCCGTCACGCGCTCGGGGCACCGATCTCGACCTTCTCGCCGTACCGGTCGAGCACGACGGTGTAGGTGCTCGGCGCCTTGGCGTCGAAGAACGGCCCGGTGAGCGTCGCCTCGCGCAGCTGCCCGGTCGCCTCGTCGACTCCGAGGACGGCGGGCACGGGCTGGGAGGGGTCGACGGAGGTGAGCAGGCTCCGGACCGTCTCGCCCGGGATCGTCGCGCGGATCTGGCGGAGCACCTCCGACCCGCGGCGCTTCTCGCCGGTGAAGCTGGGGTTCTGGGCCTTCGTCAGCAGGTCGGCGAGGCCGCCCTGGGGCGCGATGAACGTCGCGGGGTCGCGCAGGCCGATCTGCTCCGGCTGCACCGTCGACCAGCCCGACCCCAGCAGCTGCACCCACACCGTGCCGCCCACGGAGACGACGTTGACGTGCGCCTTCAGCCCGTCGAGGACCACGTCGAGGCCGCCCTTGAACCGGTCCGGCCGCACGATGTCGCCCTCGCCGCCGAGCAGGGCCGTGCCACCGGAAGGCGTCGAGGGGCTCGAGAGCGTGAAGTGGACCGCGGCGGCGGCGTCCAGCTGCTTCTTCGCCCCGGCCAGCACCGCCGCGGGGTCGGGGGTGGAGCTCGCGGCCGCCTTCGGCGAGCCGCTCCTCGTGCACGCCGCGAGCCCGCCCGCGGCGAGCGCGAGCGCGAGCCCGGTCGTGAGCAGGGTGCGCAGCGCGGCTCTCGGGCGTCTCACCCGCCCAGGGTGCCAGACCCGGGTGCGTGTGCAGCTGCGGCCGGGTACAGGGTGAGCGAGGAGAATGCCCCCGCGAGCGAGGAGAGACATGAGCGACCTGACCGACAGCCCGGTGTCGTGGGTGGCCGAGCACACCCGGCGCTACCTGGAGAGCGGTGGCGAGGACGGGCACGAGTGGCGGCCCGGCGTCCCGACGCTGCTCCTCACGACGACGGGCCGGAAGTCCGGCGTCCAGCGGCGGACCGCGCTGATCTACGGCCGCGACACGGCGGACTACGTCGTCGTCGCGTCCAAGGGCGGCTCGCCCGAGCAGCCCGCCTGGTACCTCAACCTCGAGGCGGACCCCGAGGTCGAGATCCAGGTGCTCGACAAGGTCGTGCCGGCCACGGCCCGCACCGTGCACGGCGCCGAGCGCGAGCGGCTCTGGGCACTCATGCGCGAGATCTGGCCCGCCTACGACCAGTACCAGACGAAGACGGACCGCGAGATCCCCGTCGTCGTGCTCACGCCGCGTCCGTGAGCGACTCCGGCCGGGTCCCGCTGTCGGACGCCGATCGCGCCCGGCAGTCGGCCCTGCGCCGGATGAAGGGCGTCGCGACGGGGCTGCTCGCGCTGGCCGCCCTCGGCTACGCGCTCACCCTGCACCAGGGCGGGTGGGTCGGTTTCGTCAACGCCGCGTGCGAGGCGGCCATGGTCGGTGCCGCGGCCGACTGGTTCGCGGTGACCGCGCTGTTCCGGCGTCCGCTCGGGCTGCCGATCCCGCACACCGCGCTGATCCCGACGCGCAAGGACGCGCTCGGCCGTTCGCTGCAGGAGTTCGTGGCGTCGAACTTCCTGGCGCCGGACGTCGTCCGCACCCGGATCGCCGCCGTCGGCGTAGGACGGCGAGCGGGGACCTGGCTGTCGGACGCCCGGCACGCCGAACGGGTCGGGGCCGAGCTGGCCGGCGTGGCGCGCGGGCTGCTCCAGGTGCTCCAGGA